>JAOZTW010000230.1:0-465 GCA_029938985.1 Bacteroidales bacterium
GCGGTATTTAAAAAATAAAAATGCCTTGTACTTTACACTTATGAAAAACGCCCTTATTTAAAATAAAAAAAATGCCTAACTTTACGTGAATAGTCCTGTTATTCAGACATCAGGCTTATTTTAAAATAATTTTCTTAGTTTGCGAAGTTTCCTTAAATTGTATTTTTAAGAAATAAATTCCTTTTGGAAATTGAGATAAATTAAACTCTGATTTTCCTGTGCTTATTTCAGATTTTAAAACTGTTTTTCCTAAAATATCAATAATTTTTGCAGAAGCATTTTCAGACGACTCTATTGTAATAAATCCCGAAGTTGGATTAGGATAAACCAAAATTAAATTGTTTATTTTGGCAACTCCAATTGTTTGATTAGATATTTCAATATCCGTTTCGCCAAAAACTTCGCTACCATCGTTTGCTGTTGCTTTAACTGTAACTGTTCCGTCTGCAATAGCTGTTAAAAGTC
>JAOZTW010000230.1:565-7712 GCA_029938985.1 Bacteroidales bacterium
CCATTTGTAAAGTTCCACCAAGTTCAGTAATTTCAGTAGCATCACCTTCTCCTGTTATATTAATAGTTTCAACTAATGTTGTTTGATTAGATATTTCAATATCCGTTTCGCCAAAAACTTCGCTACCGTCGTTTGCTGTTGCTTTAACTGTAACTGTTCCGTCTGCAATAGCTGTTAAAAGTCCTTCTGTGCTTATACTTGCATAAGTGTCGCCAGCAGATATAGACCAAGTTACCAAGTTATTTGTAGCTTCTTCGGGCAATACTTCTGCACCCATTTGTAAAGTTCCACCAAGTTCAGTAATTTCAGTAGCATCACCTTCTCCTGTAATATTAATAGTTTCAACTAAAATCTCTGTAGATTCTCCTTTTGTAATTGTAATATCATCAAGTTGAACTCCATCATTGAAAGCATTGTCTATTCCTTCAAAAGCGATGTAGTAATCTGCAGATAATTCGGGTAAATCTAAGGTAATTTCTGCCCATATTACTTCTGAAGTATAATGCTCTATTTCAGTCCAATCGCCACCTACGGAATTTTTGTAATAGATTTTAAGTTGATTAACATCGCTAGATCCACTACTTGCATCGTTTAATGAATAGAAAAAGTGCAAACTTGCTGATGATGCACCGCTTAAATCGAGTTGTGGAGTGATAAGTTTTGAATCGTCACTTGCCCAAATATCTGCCAACATGCTGCCTGTATGTGGTGTTACGCTCATACTGAATGAATTTGTTCTTGCTCCCCATTGCATTTGTCCACCTCCACCTTCTGTTGTCCAGTTTTCTGGAATTTGATTAGCAGTCGTTGTTTCAAAACCTTCTTCCATAACTACTACTTCTTCTCTGTTTTGTGCAAACAGTGTTACTGTTGCAAACATTAATACTACTAAAATAAGATTGATTTTTCTCATAATAAAATAATTATTTGGTTAATAAATAAAATGTATAAACTCTATTTAGTTAGCGTTTATAAAATAAGAATTGATAAAATGTTTTATTGTTAAATTGTTATTTGCCTTTCGCTAATTAAATATTAAAAAAACAAAAAATTAACTATTTGATTTGCAAATATATAATTTTTTTATATCTTTGCAAAAAAAAATGGAAATTTTCACAGAAAAATTAGATGACTTGCCTCTCATTAATGGTCTCTTAGACAAATTAGATATTGTCAATCAGATAGATAATATTTATCCACGCCCAAAGAACTGGAAAGGTTTGAGTATCGGTTGCGTTGTTCATGTTTGGTTAATTTATCTTTTGTCAAGCTGTGATCATCGGTTATGTTGAAGATTGGGTATGCGACCATTTTGTAGTTTTATCACTACTTCTCATGTTTGCTATAACAAAGAGTTGCAATAAATAAGCCAAGATAAATATATACTACAAAAAATACCATTTTATAAAGTATTTATAAATATTTGTATTTTAGGGTGTAAACCAACTCCTAATTTTTAATTCCTAATTGTCGTGCAATTTTACTAATTAATTGTTCTTCGTTAATTGGTTTACTTATATAATCAACACAACCTACCTCCTTTGATTTTTTTTCATCAGAATGAAAAGCGTTAGCTGTTTGTGCAATAATTGGCAAATCTGGTCTTGTTTTAAGGATTTCTTTGGTTGCAAGTAAACCATTTAATTTAGGTAATTGAATATCCATCAATACTATATCTATGTTTAAATTATTTTTGCATAAATCAACAGCCTGCAAGCCATCACTTGCATGCAATATATTTGCTTTTGTTGGTTCAAGAATATATTTTAAAAATTCAAGTGCATAAAGTTCGTCTTCTACTATAAGAATTGTTTTACCCAAAAATATGTTATCGTTATCAATTATTTTAATTTTAACATTTTTTTCAATCGGTTTATTAACTGGTTTATAATTGATTGTAAAGAAAAATGTAGAACCTTTTTTTAATTCTGATTCAACCCATATTTCTCCTCCAAGAAGTGCTACACAAGCTTTTGTTATTGCAAGCCCTAATCCAGTTCCTCCATATTTTCTATTCAAACCCTCGTCCACTTGTCTAAATCTATCGAAAATAATGTGCAGTTCCTCGGCTCTAATTCCTATTCCTGTATCCTCAACCGAAAATAAAATTTTATCCTCATTATAAACAGAATAATTAATTTTTATATAGCCATCTGTTGTGAATTTTACAGCATTTCCTACTAAATTTATAAGTATCTGTCGCAAACGTGTTTGATCTGTAAAAATAACATCTTTTCCATCTAACAAGTTTGAATTTATGCTAAATTTTACATCATTTTTATTTTTTGTTTTCAACTGAGAACTAAATAATTGTTCTAAGTCAGATAAAAAATATTTCAAATAACATTCTTTTTCTATTATAGTAAATTGTTTTGCATCAATTTTTGAAATATCAATAATATCATTAATAAGATTCAATAAATGAGTTCCACTGCTATTTATTATTTCAAGAAATTTATTTTTTTTGTGCTTCTTAATATTAGGATTTTTAAGTAGGTTTGCAAACCCCAAAATGGCATTCATGGGAGTTCTAATTTCGTGGCTCATGTTGGCAAGAAACGAAGACTTCAAACGGTCGCTTTCTTCCGCTTTCTCTTTCAATTTAATTAAAGTTTGTTCTGTACTTTTTGTTTCCGAAATATCTTGAATTGAACCAATAATTTCTACAAGTTCTTTATCTTTATCAAAAAATAGTTTATTTGTTCCTTTAACATATTTAATTTTTTTATCTATAGTAACAACCCTAAGTTCAAAATGAATAGCTTTTTTTGTAGCTATCATTTCTTTTATAATATTTTGCATTTCTTCGGCATCGTTGAAATGAAAAAATGAATATAAAGTTTCAAAAGTTCCATCAAAATCATCAGGCTCTATTTCAAATAGGCGACACAAATTGTCGGACAATACTACTTTATTTTCTTTAATATTCAAATCCCAAGCTCCAAGTTTTGCAGTTTTCTCTGCTATAAATGCAATTTCAAGAGCTTTTTTCAATTTTGCCTGACTGTCTTGTAATGCTTTTTCTGCTTTTGTTCTTATTGTGATGTCTCGTGCATAAATTGCGATTTGAGTAATTTCTTCATTGTCTTCAAAAATAGGGATAATATTAGTTAAGTATATAGCATTTGAAGTAGTATCAATAACTTCTATAGCCTGTCTGTTTTTGCAAACCTGCTGCATTTGTTCTTCTCTATAAGTTCTTCGTTCTTCGGTCATTATTAAAAAATGATTTTTTCCAATAATATCTTCTTTTTTCACATTAACTTTTTTGCAATATGTTTCATTACAATCATATATAATTCCTTCGGGAGAACACAATATAATTATATCATTGCTTGTGTTTAGAGTAATTCTTGCCTTTTCTTCACTTTCTTTCAGTGCCTTTTCTATCTGTTTTCTTTCTGTTATATCTTCTTTTATTGCAAAATATTTTTGTATTTCACCATTATCATTTTTAATTGAAGAAATTATTGCTCGTTCCCAATATTCTTCCCCATTTTTATTCAAATTTAATAATTCGCCAAACCAAGATTTTCCTTGTGTAATAGTATTCCATAAATTAATATATTTTGTATTTGAGGAATTTTTCGATTTTAAAATTTTCGGATTTTTTCCAATTGCCTCTTGTATTGTGTAACCAGATGATTTTTCAAATTGAGGATTTGCATATTCTATACATCCTTGCAAGTCTGTGATAACTATTGTTGCAGGACTTTGTTCAACCAAGGTAGAGAATTTTTTTATCTCTTTTTGTGCTTTAATAGCTTCGGTTGTATTATGATAAATAGACATTTTTGAACCATCGTCTAAAAGAATATTTCGTATAGTTCTATATTGATTTCTATACTCATCTTTTAAATTATATGAAATAGATTTTTCGGTTTTCAATTTTTCGTAAACACACCAATCACACTTATTATCAAGTTTATAAATTACCTTATAACATTTTTCGCCCAATTTATTTCCTCCAATTAATTTTTCCATTGCTTTGTTTTGATAAGTAATATTATAGTTGGGAGAACACACATAAGCAGCATCAATAAATGAATCCAAAATTTTATTAAATCGTTTTTCACTTTTAGATAAATTTTCGCCTCTTCTTTTCACTTCTTTACGTAATATGGAATTATAGCTTTCTAATTTTTTATTATTATTTTCTATTTCATCATAAGATTTTTGCAATTTATTTTCATAAACAATTTTTTCGATCAATTGTGCTGCTTTTATTGAGACAATTTTCAACACTAATTCAATTGTTTTAACATCAGAAAATGAATTTTTATCCAACAAAGCAATCAATCCAACAGGTTTTTTCGAGTTATTCCAAAGAGGTATTCCAATATAACTGTTAACATTCAGGTCGATCAGATGCTTATCATTTGGGAAAAGAGTTTGAATATTAGAATTGAAATAATAAAATTCTCCATTAAGAATTTTTTCACAAGGAGTGTTATTTATTGAATAAATTATGTTAGGTAAAAAACTATTATTTCCATAAAGCGTTAAAGTTTCGGTTTTCTCATCTGTTCCAACATCGTATTTACCAATCAAAACATAATCTACATTAAATAATTCTTTTAAATATATAGATAATTTCTTTAGAAATTCATTTGCATCAACTTCTAAAGCTTCTTTTGTAATAAAATCAAGTGTTTGTTCTATAATTTGTTGCCTATCTTTTTTCATATAAATAATTTATTTAGAAATCCAGAAATAATAATTTATTTTTTAAACAATTCCTTTCAAATTCATTTATTGCAAAAGTAATAATAATTCAATTATTATACCATAAATTTAACATTACTTATAAATTAAATTTGTCATTATTCAAATTTTAAACTTGTAAATTGATAAAAATATGATTGTTATGAAATTTATACAGTTTTGGAGCTTTTAAAATATCAATTATATTGTGAAATTTTATTTTTATAATATTATTTTTATAAACAATAGATATTTAAGTTATTAACCAATTTCTAATTCCTAATTCTTAATTCCTAATTGATATTTTTACGTGTTTTACGTATTCAAATTCGTTTTTTATGTATTGTTATTATTATTTCCTTAGCTTACTTTTGTATTATAAAATAATTAAACAATTTATACATTTTAACAAATTAAATTTTTATTACTAACTAATTAAACTTTTATTACTAACTAATTAAACTTTTTTATCATGAAAAAAACAATTTTAAAATCAACCGTATTATTTTTAATTATGGCTTTTAGCCTAAGTTCTTTTGCCCAAGACATATATTTGATGGGTAACATAACAACAGCAGAAGGAGATGTAGTTCCAAACCATGAAGTAATGATTACATCGGCAGACTCTTCTTTTTACCACGTGACGCTTTTGACTAACGATGCAGGCGATTATTCTGTTACAATAAACAACGATAATAATTATCTTGAAGCACTTGTTGTAGAAACTTTGGCAGAAGAATGTTATTCTTTTTATTCAGAATATGTTATTTTAGACACAAATTTGGTTGAATATGAAGTAAATTTTGTATTATGCGACAGCATGCAAAATGATTGTTTCGTTGATTTTTTCTATTATTCAGGAGAAGACGATTCATTAACTCTTAATTTTGAAGGAATTGCACAGGATAGTATGTACAATTGGACATGGAATTTTGGAGATAATACCACTGGAACAGGTCAAACAATTTCACATTCTTACGAAACCGAAGGAGAATATTTAGTAACAGTTTCGGCTACATCTGATGCTTGTGATACTATAACAAGTACTCAATATGTATATATAGATGCTTCTCCGTGGGAAGACACAACTCGTTGTTTTGCTGATTTTTATTATATGTTAGACAGCTTAAATGAACAAACAGTTACTTTTTATGATGCCTCTTTGGGGATGAACGAAATTACATCTTGGGAATGGGATTTTGGTGATGGAACAACAGGAATAGGAGAAGTAGTTGAGCATACATATTCAGACAATGAAGAATATGTTGTAACACTTACTATTAGTGTAGGCGACATCTGTAATGCAAGCTGGGAAGAAGTTGTATGGTTTGGAGAAAATACTTGGTATCCTGAAGATTGTCAAGCATTATTTTTTGCTAATTATGATTTTGAAAATTATAAAAATGTATCTTTTGAAGATATTTCTTGGGGGGCTTACAATAAAATTCTTGCTTGGGAATGGAATTTTGGAGATGGTGAAACAAGTAATCTACAAAACCCAACGCACAGTTATGACGCAGATGGTGAGTATGGAGTAACACTAACAATATTTACAAACAGTTGTTCAAATACTTTTGAGCAAGTAATTTATATAGAAAATTATCAGTGGAGTGATTGTCAAGCAATGTTTTTTCCTGAATTTTTAACTGATTTAGAAGTACAGTTTTTCAATTTAACGTTTCCTGTAACGGAAGAAAACTATTGGGAGTTTGGTGACGGAACAACAAGTACAGAAGCAAGCCCATTGCACCAATATTCGGAAGAAGGTATTTATTTTGTAACTCTATATACCGAAATAGATAGCTGTTTTAGTGCTTTTGAAATGGAATTTCAGATTGGTAACGATAACTCAAAATTAGTATCAAAAATAATTAGAGCTTATGCAATTACAAATGAAGAAAGTCCACTTATGGGAATTGAAGAAACTAATAAAATAAATTTAAACACTACAATTTCTTGTTATCCTAATCCAGTTACAAACAATCTTAATATTGACTTAGATGTAGAATTAAACGAAGTTAATATTACTATTTACAACATATCTGGACAACAAGTATTTGTGGGCGATTATACTAACAATAGTATTAAAATAAATACAGAAAACTTTGAGAGTGGCTTGTATGTTGCAAAAATAATGATTGATGGAAAAATAAGTTCTGTAAAATTTGTAAAATAATTTTATATTGTCTTAAAATATATAATCAATATGCTAATTGCCAGACGTTTTGTCTGGCAATTTTTTGTTCTTCTAATAACTTAACAAATCTGCAAACGATTCAACGATTCAACGATTCAATTATTCAAATATCTGATTACAAACCAATAGATTAAAGAAATACAATTGTGTGAAATTTTTTGTATGGGTACTTACTACATATTCTTACTAAGCATATAACTACTGTATTAAGACATAATTACTAAAGTTCTTGCCTTCATATTTACC
>JAOZTW010000231.1 GCA_029938985.1 Bacteroidales bacterium
GCAATTAATCAATGCTTTAATGTTATGATAAAAAGTTTTCCCGACTTTTCAGTAATATAATAGTTTAAAATTAAAAATAAATTATAATTTTGAAAATTATTAAGCTGATTAATTCATAAATTCTCGTTATGAGATGCGTAAATGTCTGATAGATTTGAACAACCGCAGATTTTTAAATAATTGTAATAGTAAACTATTTCAATAATTAAAAAAACGAGGACGTTCAAATATACAGACAGTTACGCATTGGAATAGAAAATTTATGAATTATTCAGGTTAAATAATGGCGTTTTCACGAGAGTTAAGTTCAAGGCTTTTTTGAAATATTAGAATTAAAGTTTACCTTTGTAAATGAGCATTTTAATATTTCAAAAGTAACAAAGAAATTGATACTCGTGAAAAACGCCTAAATAATGTATTTTTTTGGATTTTAAGACTCCCCACATAAAGTTGAAAAGTAGTAATTTCCAACGATTTTTTCGGGTCAAGCAAACACTCTTTACACTAATTTTATCTTCAAACTTTAAACATGTAGCTGGTTTTTATATATAAATTTCCAAAAATACAAATTTAATTTTTTTTTTCAATATCAATCTTTTAATTATTCTTTTTTAATAAAAAAGATTTTTTTCAATTCCTAATAAGCAATTTTATGCACATTTTTTATACTCCCGAAATTTCACCAGGTTTTTGTTTTTTGAATAAAAACGAATCAAATCATTGTGTAAAAGTTTTAAGATTAAAATTAAATGATATTATTCAACTTGTAGATGGCAAGGGCAATAGCTACGAAGCAAAAATTATTAACCCGAATTCAAAAAAATGTGAATTTGAAGTGATAAATAAAATTGAAAATTTTGGAAAAAGAAATTTTGAATTATCTATTGCAATTGCTCCTACAAAAAATATTAATAGATTTGAATGGTTTTTAGAAAAATCTACCGAAATTGGTATTGAACACATTTTACCTTTTAAAAGTTTTCATTCTGAAAGAAAAATAATAAAACAAGAACGTTCCGAGAAGGTAATTATTGCAGCTATGAAACAATCTGTTAAAGCATACAAACCCGATTTAAAAGAAATGCAATCACTAAAAAATTTGATAAAGAATAATTTTGAGGGACAAAAATTTATTGCCTATTGCAAAACAGACAATCAAATAGAACAAAAACGTGTGGCAGATGAAAATGTTTTAATATTAATTGGACCAGAAGGTGGTTTTTCGGAACAAGAAATTGATTTAGCAAAAAAATATGGTTTTATCCCTATTTCTTTTGGAAAAAGCAGACTACGTAGCGAAACAGCAGGAGTGGTAGCTTGTACATATTTTTCATTCCAATAAATTAAGTAAGGAATGATACAATTATTCAAAGGTTCAATGATACAATTAAGTGATTATAAACCAATAAAATAAAGAAATACAAATGTGTAAAAACTTTTGTATGGGTACTTAGTTAGCAAATTATTTAATTACTATGTATATTAAAATAAATTTATTTTTGTTTTTACAAGAATAAATAATATAATATCAAGATATTTACAAATTTATTGAATAAATTATTAAAGTAAAATAATAAATTTATATGGTTAATTATATTTTTTTATATTCTTAATTATAAGTAATATTTTATTTTTTTTAGTGTGTAATTCAAAATACGAAAATAAGGTTTAATTTTTGTTGTATAATAAAAATTTTCTTATAATTTTGTGGCTTACAAAAATAACTAATTGTGAAAATAACCGATTTACAAAAAATTTACGAAAGTTTAAATACAGTACTATATATTGTGAAACAAGAAAAGTCGAACAAGAAAATAGTTCTGAAAGTTTTGAAAGATGAATATCCATCTGATTCTCAGTTAGTGCGTTTTTATAATGAGTATGAATATACTCATAATATTAATGTTAACGGAGTTAGAAAGGTAATTGATAAGACAAAATATAAAAATAAAAATGCACTTTTTCTCGAATATTTTGATGGTTATTCTATAAAAGAAGCATTTACAGGTTATTTACAAATTAATAAATTTTTGAAATATGCTATCAATATTTCCCAAACTCTTGGAGAAATTCACGCCAATAATATTATTCATAAGGACATAAATAGTAGAAATATTCTCGCAAATAATAATGACGAAATTAAAATTATTGATTTTGGAATTTCGTCGAGCTATGATTTAACTATCTCAAATACCCAAAAAATTGAGCATTTGGAAGGTCGTTTGCATTACATTTCCCCCGAACAAACAGGTCGCATGAATCGTACTGTTGATTATCGTACTGATTTATATTCACTTGGAATTGTTTTTTATGAACTTTTAACAGGCAGATTACCTTTTGAATATGACGATTCTATGAAGCTAATTCATGCTCATATAGCAGAAAATCCTGATGAAATTAACAAACGAATAAAGAAAGTACCTCGTATATTATCTGATGTAGTAATGAAATTGATTTCTAAAAATGCGGAAGATCGTTATCAATCTGCTTTTGGTGTAAAATATGATTTGCAAAAAATATTATTTAGTAAAACACCAGAATATGAAGATTTTATACTTGGAGAAAAAGATTTTTCTGGAAAATTAAACATTGCCAAAAAAATGTATGGTCGTGACGAGGAATTAAAAAAATTGTATAAAAGTTATGCAAATACAAGTAATGGAGCGACAGAATTATTAGTTATATCAGGACAAGCTGGAGCTGGAAAATCTGTTTTTATTTATGAAATTTATAAAAAAGTTATTGAAAATAATGGATTTTATTTGCATGGTAAGTATGAAGAATTTAAACGCAATATTCCATATAGTGCGTTAATTAGTGCCTTTAATGGTTTTGTTGAAAGCCTTTTAATAAAAACGGATAGTGAGCTAAATTATTGGAGAAAATTAATTCAGACTTCGGTAGGAAATGTTGGTAAAGTATTAACAAATATATTACCAAGTTTAAGTTTAATAATTGGAAAACAACCAGATATACCAGCACTTGAAGGCAAAAATGCAAAAAATAGATTTAATTTTGTATGGATTAGTTTTATTAAAGCTATTTCGGTAGCAGAGCATCCATTTGTTTTGTATTTAGACGAAATGCAATGGGCTGATAGTGATTCTCTTGAATTATTAAAAATATTATTTGCTGATTTTGAATTAAACTATTTTCTTTGTGTAACTTCGCACAACGAGGCACAAATAGATTCTTCTTTCGCATATTTGAAATTTATAGAGGAACAAAAAGATGAAACTATTAAAATTAATGAAATAAAGCTTAAAAACTTAACAAAACAAGATATTTTTCAACTAATAAATGACACATTAAAACAGAACGATGAATTTGATGTTGATTTTATAAAATTTACTGATTTAATTTATTCAAAAACAAATGGTAATATATTTTTCACAATACAATTATTAGAAAATTTATATCAGGAAAAATTATTATATTTTGATTTCAAAACCAATTTATGGCAGTGGGATATTGAACAAATAAAAAAACAAAAAATATCGGATAATTTAATTGAGTTATTAGTGAAAAAGGTGCAAAAGTTACCTAAAAATACTCGAAAAATTCTTAAAATAGCCTCATGTATTGGAGTTTCTTTTAGTATAAAATTATTAAAATCTATTAGTCTAAAAGAAGACGATTTTGACGAAATATTGAAAAATTCTTTGAACGAAAAAATTATTACAACATCAAATTACGAAGATTATAATTTTGTTGATAGTAAAATTCAGAAATCAATATATTCGACACTTGAAAGAGAAGAAAAATCTATAATTCATTATAAAATAGCAAATTTTTTAATAAATAATATAAAAAAGGAAAAACAAGAAGAATTTATTTTTGATATAGTAAATCATTATAACAATGGAATTAGTAATATTAAGTTAGATGAAGATAAAAAAAAGTTATCAGAATTAAATTTATTAGCTGCAACAAAAGCCAAACAAAATGCCGCATTTGATACCGCTTACAATTATATGAAAATTTCTTATAATTTTTTTGATAAACAAAATTGGAAAAACAATTATAAACTTACATTAAATATTTTTAATGAACTTGCAAAATTGTCATATCTTACAGGAAAGTATAACGAGACAACGATATTGAGTAAACAAATAATTAAAAAAGCAAATAATACAATTGATAAAGTTGAAGCTTATCTTACTCTTATAGATTTGTATAGAGCAAAAGCACAATACGATAAGGCTGTTGAAATTGGCTTGACAATACTTGAAAGTCTTGGTATGAAAAATTTGAAAAGAACAAGTAAAGCAAAGTTGATAAAACTTTTTTTGTTGGTTAAGCTACATTTAAAGAGAAAAAATCCAGAAGCTATTGTTAATCAGCCACTATTAACAGATGTAAAATTACTCGCAATAATAAAAATAATGGATGCAATAGGTTCGGCGGCTTATTTGGTAAAACCAGATTTATTTCCAATATTAATTTTAAGAAGAATTATTTTAACTATCAAAAATGGGAATGATATTGGCTCTCCTTTTTCTTATGCTTCTTATGGTATATTTTTAAATGTTTTGAACAAACCAGACGAAGCATTGATATATGGTAAGTTAGCACTCGATTTGTATGATAAACTACAATCTGAAGTTGTTTATTCTAAAGTTAATTTTGTAATAAATTTTAATGTGTATCCTTGGAAAAAAAGAATTCATGATTTTTATAAAAATTTTCAAATAGCCTATCAAAAAGGTAACGAAATAGGTGATATTGAATTTACTGCATATTCACTTTCAAGTTATGGTTTTTTTCAAAATGTATCTGGATTTAATTTAAAAAAGTTATTACAAAAATCTATTAGTGATTTAGAGATATTTAAAAATTTAAAACAAGAAGTAAGCATAAAAAGACAATATATTTTTATGCAATTTTACGAACGAATGGTAAACGATGCTGAAAGTACAAAATATTTTAACGAAAAAGAAGAAGTTCCTATGTTTTTAAAAGAAAAAGATTTAAGTACATTATCATATTGTTTTATTTATAAAACTATTTCTCTTTATTTATTTGGAAACTACGAAGAAGCTTACAAATCATCAAAAGAATCTGTAAGATTTAAAGATGGAATAAAAGCTAATTATTTAATTTCATTACATAATTTTTATTATTCATTATCAATACTTTCAGTAATAGATACAAAAGACAAAAATGAACAAAAAAAACTATTAGAAATAGTATTGAAAAATCAAAAAATACTTAAAAATTGGTCAACATATTGTGAAGCAAATTTTAAACACAAATATTATTTGGTAGAAGCAGAACGATTAAAATATTTGAAATTGTATGAAAAAGCCAGAACAATGTATGAAAAAGCAATAATAGAATCTCAAATAAACGATTTTTTGAACGAGGAAGCTATTGTATGGGAAAGAGCATCAATATTTTTTGTTCAACAAAAAAACTATCATATCGCTCAATTTTATATGCAAAAAGCGTATAGTTCATATAAGTCTTGGGGGGCATTTTCAAAGTTAAAGGAAATAGAGAAAAAGTATTCTGATTTTGTATATCTTAATTCACAAATTGATACTATTAGTACTCTCACTCCTAATACTATTTCGCAACACATGAACACTGGCAACTCGCTTGATATTAACACAATAATAAAAGCATCACAGACTTTGTCGGGAGAAGTAAAAATTGAAAATTTGTTAAAAAAAATGCTTTCAATACTTATTGAAAATGCTGGTGCCCAAAATGGCATTATTATTAATAATCAAAATGGAGTATATAAAATAGAAGCAATTGGGAGTAATAATGATAATGATATTATAATTGAATCTCAAAATTTTGATACTTCTAAAAAATTAGCTATTTCTGTTGTAAAATATGTTATTAGAACCAAAAAATACATAATATTAGATGACGCACAAAATGATAAAAGCTATATGTTTGATGATTATATCAAAAATAATAATGTGAAATCTATATATTGCCATCCAGTTATTAAAAATAATAAAATAACAGCAATAATTTATTTAGAAAACAATTTAAGTGTAAATGTTTTTACAACCAATAGAATAGAGATTGTAAATATGTTGTCGGCACAAATAGCTATTTCAATAGAAAATGCTTTGTTGTACGAAAACTTGGAACAAAAAGTGGAGGAACGTACTAAAAAATTGAAAAAAGCAAACAATAGTATTACCGACAGTATTGTTTATGCACGACGAATTCAAAAAGCAATAATACCTTCACGAGAATTTATTAACAAAATTACTCTTGATAATTTTATTTTTTTCAAACCAAGAGACATTGTGAGTGGCGATTTTTACTGGGCAGAACAAAAAGGAGATTTTGGAATTATTGTAGCGGCAGATTGTACAGGACATGGAGTTCCTGGTGCTTTTTTAAGTATGCTTGGTATTTCGTTGCTTGACAGGATTGTTGCTGACACCAAAGAAGTTAATGCTGCATATATTCTTGATAAATTAAGGATTGGAGTTAAAAAAGCATTACATCAAGAATTAACTTTAGGCGGTTCAAAAGACGGAATGGATATAGCAATTATTTGTTTTGATAAAAAAACCAAAAAGTTACAATATGCAGGTGCATACAATCCGTTGTACATTATTAGAGATATTAATGACGATTTAAGTAATAATTTACGTGTTTTTTCGGATACAAAAATTAGTACTACCAAAAAATTAATAGAAATTAAAGCTAACAGAATGCCAATTGGAATACATTATAAAGTAGAAAAAGATTTTACTAACAATGTTATTGATATTAAAAAAGATGATTTATTTTATATATTTACAGATGGATATGCAGACCAGTTTGGTGGGAAAAAAGTAACCAAATTTTTAATTAAAAAATTGAAAAAATTATTGTTACAAATATCAGAAGAATCATTATCAAAACAAAAAGATATTTTGGAAAATACATTAAAAAAATGGCAAGGTCCTGTAAGACAATTAGACGATATATTAGTTATAGGATTAAAAATATATTAAAATCGTTGTTTTCTTATCTCTAAATTAAAATTGGAAAAATCATGTAAACAGTTCATTATATCACAATAAACACCTCTAATAAATAACTGGACATTTATTTTTAAACAACATTAGAATCAATTATTTGCATATTTTTTTAAAAATATTAAAATACAACAAACATAAAAAACTAATATTAAATTTTTCAAAAAAAACAATTACTATTCTATAATTAAAATTAGAAAATCTAAAATAAACAAAAAACATGAACACAACAATATAAATATCAACATATTGTAGCCATGTCCAGTTTTTTACCCATTATTTTAGAGGTCAGAATATACAGAATAGTTGGAAGTTTTTTTGTCTAAACACTAAAATACTGATTGATAAAAACCGAATAAATTGTTAATTGTTCTGAAAATATAATAGATAGATATTGCAAAAAAGTTTTCCCGACTTTTCAGTATTAAAGTATTTTGAGATTGTGTTGTAAAAATAATTGGCGTTTTTCACAAATATCAATTTCTTCGATACTTTTGAAATATTAAAATGCTCATTTACAATAAGTAAACTGTGGAATTTAAAAATAAAAATGCCTTGTACTTTTCACTTATGAAAAACGTCAAATAATTGCTGTTAAGAATAGAATAGTTATATTTGTTTTTGGCGTTTTTCACGAGTATCAATTTTTTCGTTACTTTATGAAATATTAAAATGCTCATTTACAAAGGTAAACTTTAATTCTAATATTTCAAA
>JAOZTW010000846.1 GCA_029938985.1 Bacteroidales bacterium
CTTGTTTTTTACGAGCGAAGCGAAGTAAAAACAAGCAAAAAATGACTGACACCAAGCCGCTGTTAGCGTTTTTTATTTATTTCATTATTAATAAGTTCTGTTTTTAATTCTTCAATTGTTGGCAAATATTCTTTTAATTTTTTTGGTAATTCTTCTGCTAATTGGTAGCCAGCTACTCCGATTGGTCTTGGTGCATTTCTTAAAGCAAGTTCTACAATTAAATCATTTTTTTCAGCACAAAGAATTATTCCTATTGCTGGATTTTCGTTTGGTTCTTTTTCTGTTTCATCTAAAATTTCAAGATAAAGATTTAATTTTGAGATATATTCACTTTGAAATTTCCCAGTTTTTAATTCAATTGCAAAAAGGCAATTTAGTTTTCTGTTATAAAAAAGTAAATCTATAAAAAATGGTTCTCCACCATATTTAATTTTATATTGGCTTCCAATAAATGCAAAACCATTCCCTAATTCGATTAAGAAATCTCGTATTTTCTCAACCATCATATTTTCTAATTTCCGTTCTAAAACAGGTTTTGTTATTCCAAGAAAATCTAAATTATAGACACTTTTTAAATTTTCATTTGCCTGTTCTGCAAGATGTTCTGGCAATGTTTCATTGAAATTATTTAATTTTGGATTTTTTAAATAATGTTCATAAGCATTACTTTTAATTTGATTTAAAAGCACATTTTTATTCCAACCTGTTTGTTTAACTGCTTTTAGATAATATTCTCGCTTTTTAAAATCTTTAATCTTTTGGATTATCAGAATATTATGTGTCCAAGGTATTTGTAAAGAATGACTTAATAGAATTGGATTATCTTTATATTCAAGATAAAACTGTCTCATATATTGCAAATTAGAAACAGAATATCCTTTCAATCCATCGTAAATTTTATTTAAGTCTTTTGAAAGTTGTTTTATTACAGAACTTCCCCAACCGTATTTTTCTTGTTTTTCAATTATCAATTTTCCATTTCGGTAGTTTAATTCAACTAAAATAGCATTTAATTGATAAGATGCTTGTATTTTAGCATTTTCAATATTGCTGATAATCTCTTTTAGAAATTTTTTGTATTCATTTGTTTTTAGTTCTTTCATAACTTATCTAAATTACCAACTGCGGTTGGTATTTTTATTTTAGCAAATATACCAACTGTGGCTGGTATATTTTATATTTTTCCTAATTTTCTATGTCCTACAAAGTCAAAAATCTTTTCTCCTATGGCTTCAAAATAGTTATTACAAGCTCCAAATGCCACTGGAGAAGCCATATTTACATATAGTGTTCCATTTCTTTGATAAAATTCGGCACTAAAATTTTTCGGACACTCTGTTATTGAATTGTTTGTATTTTCTAATTCTCTAAAATTACAACCAGCTATTTCATTCCAAGTATCTGTGTGAATTTTAGTATAAAAAATTACAACTCTTGGTTTTATTTCATTAATTTTGTGTTTTAATCTTTCAATTCTGTATGATAGCCATTTTCTTTCGTAGGTTTCAGTATCTTGCATATAATCTAATCCCGTCCATTTATGCCACGTATCTGAAAAATCTCTAAATTGTCCTAAGTTACTTTTTCCAAGTGGAAGTAGTCCGAATAAATTTTGAGAATATTTAATAGGGTTACTACGTCTCCAGTGGTTAGCTTGAAAATCGTAATAGTTTTTTTTATTGTTTGTAATTTGATAATATCCAAACAATACTTTTATTAAACCATTCCATGTTGGTTGTCTACAATACGAAAAATCATTAAAAAAACAATGATTTGGAATTGCATCATGAAAATCATAATTCTCAGGTTTACCTACTTTATTCCATCTGTCAAATTGAACTTCTGACCTCTAAAATAATGGGTAAAAAACTGGACATGGCTATAATGTGTTGATATTTATATTATTGTGTTCATGTTTTTTGTTTATTTTATATTTTTTAATTACAGAACTGAAAAGTCGGGAAAACTTTTTATCATAACATTAAAGCATTGATTAATTGCTTTTTAATAAAATTCAAGTAACATATTAAGACTTAATTATCTAAAGTATTGTTACGAAAAGACTTTCCAACGTCCCTTATTTTTTGCCTTATGGCAAAAAATAGGGGACTTGGAAACGTCTAAATAGCATGACAACTGCAAATTTGA
>JAOZTW010000847.1 GCA_029938985.1 Bacteroidales bacterium
ATTTTTACAAATCATTGATAATCATCACAAAATGAACACAAAAACTTTAGATAATAATAAATTATATTTTAATCTTTTTTAGAAAATAAATTTATATTATGTAATGTTTTGTTTAATTAATTATAATTTTGCAAATAATTGTTAGATTATAGTTTCTCCGTCATATTAAAATAAACAATATTAACACAAAAATTTAAAAATCATGGAAATAAAAATTCTTGGCTCAAATTGCCAAAATTGTAACACATTTGTTAAAAGAGTAAAAAACATAGTTGCCGTTAATAATATTAATGCAAATGTTAAAAAAATTGAAGATATTGAAGAAATAATGAGTTACAATATTTTATCAACACCAGGACTTGTTATTGATGGCAAGGTGGTGAGTAGTGGACGTTTGCTAACAGAAAAAGAGATTGAAAAATTATTAATAAATTAATCAAAATTTAAGATGAAAAAAATAACAAATATTACACTAATTGTTTTTATAATCTGTACAATTTTTTCGTGCAATGATAATAAAACAAATGAAAATTCAAATTCGGATGTAGCTAAAAACTATGAATTAAAACAGGACGTAGTGCAGGTTTTATATTTTCACACTACACACCGTTGTAATACATGCAACACCGTAGAGGCGGTAACCAAAAAAAGTTTAGAAGAACTTTATTCTGAAAAGATGAAGACTGAAGATATTATATTTAAAACAATAAATATGGATAATAATGAAGTTGAGGAATTGTTAAACAAATTGGATATTTCAGAACAAACGTTACTTATCCTTTTTAATGATAAAAAAAATGATTTAACAGATAAAGCCTTTTTGTATGCCACAACTACTCCAGGAAAATTAAAAAATGAAATACAATCTGTTATTGATGGTTTTTTGAATAAATAGTTAACTTTATTTGATATTTTTCATTTATTGGTTGACACTTAGTAAAATAATATTTACATGGTTTATAAATATTATTTCCTTATTTAATTAGCTTTGAAAATAATAAATATGGTATTTAAAGAACAAAAAAGTGTCAACTATATTTTAGTATTTTTTTTATTAATGAAATAATAAGTTGGAGTTACTTATTTTTTCTTTTTCACTTAGAATTAATCTTAAATAAATTTATTTTAATGGAATTTTTACTCACAACATTTGAAAATTCACAACTTCCTCTTTTGTCGGCACTAATACTTGGTTTGATGACTGCAATTAGTCCTTGTTCGCTTGCGGCCAACGTTACTGCTATTGCCTACATTGGTAAAGATGTAAAACAAAAGAAAAGAGTTTTTTTAAATGGACTAATTTATATTCTTGGACGGGCAATAACCTATACTACAATTGGTTTAATAATATATTTTAGTTCAAGTCAGTTTGATATTTCTGGCGTTTTACAAAAATGGGGAGAAAAATTATTGGGACCAGTTTTAATAATTGTAGGAATTTTTATGCTTGATATAATAAAAATTAATTTTTCGTTGTTCGGAAAGTTAACTAAAAAAGTACAAGATAAAAATAAGTTAGGTTTTTTTGGAGTTTTACTACTTGGTATAGTGCTTGCTCTCGCATTTTGTCCATTTACTATTGTTTTGTATTTTGTATTACTTATTCCAATGACAATTTCAAGTAGCTCAGGACTTTATTTGCCAATAATTTTTGCAATTGGAACAGGTTTACCTGTAATAATTTTTGCTTGGATTATTGCATTTGCAGTCAATATAATTGGTACTACTTATAAAAAAATGCAAACTTTTGAACTTTGGTTTCGTCGATTTATTGCAATTGTTTTTATTGGAGTAGGAATTTATTTTATATCAATATTTATAGGAATTTTCTGAAAACTTTTATTTATTATTCTAAAATCGTTTACCTATTTTGCAAACCTAATTTATTATGACTTAAGTATATGGAGTAATGTTTTGTGTGTGTAATAACCTTTTTTTTATAAAAATTTCAAATTTGCACTTGTCTTGCTATTTAGACGTTGGAAAGTCTTTTCTAACAGTACTTTAGATAATTAGGCATATTAAAATAAATAATTAATCAATTTAAGCGATGTTATTTTTATTTTTACCAATTCAATAAATATAATAATATCCAGACCTCTAAAATTAGAGCTTAAAAACTGGACACTTTTATAACCTATTGATATT
>JAOZTW010000848.1 GCA_029938985.1 Bacteroidales bacterium
AAATAACTAACACCAATCTACTTGTTTATTTTGTCCTTTTAAAAAATTTAAAAAAAAGTCATTAAATAGTTCGCTATTTGCAGATTATTAAATTATTAAGAAACAAAAAAACGGTGTATCTTGGAGCTACTTATTATTTCATTTTCACTAAAGAACATAAAGAGGTTTTTATTTTTTGCATATATGAAAATGAAAAAATAAATAATAACAACTTACATGTTTATTTTGCCTTTTAAAATTTCAAATCACTAAATAGCTCACTGTTTGTCTATTTATAAATTATTAAAAGAGTAAAAAAAACTGACTAAGTATCCATACAAAAGTTTTTACACATTTGTATTTTTCTAATCTATTGGTTTGTAATCACATAATTGTATCATTATCTTCAAATTACTTATTATTTCATTTTCATGATAAAATTTTTCATTTTAAATAAATAAAAAAATGCCTAAATTATCAAAAAGAGCTGAGGTAATGCCTCCCTCGCCAATTAGAAAACTTGTACCATTTGCAGAAGAAGCTAAAAAAAAGGGACGTACTGTTTATCATCTAAATATAGGACAGCCAGATATTAATACTCCAGAAGTAGCACTTGAGGCTATTAGAAATTTTGATAAAAAAGTTGTAGAATATAGTCATTCGGCAGGTATAGAAAGTTATAGAAGAGGTTTGGCTAATTATTATCAAAAAATTGGTGTAGATGTTGATTTTAACGATATTATTGTTACAACTGGAGGTTCGGAAGCTTTGGTTTTTGCAATGATGACTGCTCTAAATCCAGGAGATGAGATTATTATTCCCGAACCGTTTTATACCAATTATAATAGTTTTTCGGTTTTTGCAAACATCAAAGTTGTTCCAATAACTTCTAAAATAGAAAATGATTTTGCTTTGCCACCAATTAGCGAATTTGTAGAAAAAATTACAGATAAAACAAAAGCAATATTGGTTTGTAATCCAAGTAATCCAACGGGAAGTTTGTATTCCAAAGAAGATTTAGAATTGTTGAAAGAAATTGTTATTGAAAAAGATTTATTCATTATTTCAGATGAAGTTTATAGAGAATTTGTATATGATGGAAATACGCATACATCTGTTATGCAGCTCGAAGGACTTGAAAACAATGCCGTATTAATTGATTCTACTTCTAAAAGATATAGTGAATGTGGAACAAGAATGGGCTGTCTTGTTAGTAAAAATAAAGAACTGATGGCGAGTGTCTTAAAATTTGCACAAGCTCGTTTAAGTCCGCCAACTTTTGGACAAGTAGCTGGCGAAGCTTCGCTTAACACGCCTGATAGCTATTTTACAGAAGTTTACGATGAATATATTGCACGTAGAAATTTTGTTGTTGAAGAATTAAATAAAATAGAAGGTGTTTATGCACCCAAACCAAAAGGAGCTTTTTATACAATTATTAGTCTGCCTATTGAAGATGCAGAACATTTTTGTCAATGGTTGCTTGAGGATTATCATTTCGAAAACCAAACAGTAATGCTTGCACCTGCTGCTGGTTTTTATGCTACTCCTAATCTTGGAAAAAACGAAGTAAGAATTGCGTATGTGCTTAAAATTGAAGACCTTAAAAATGCAGTTAAAGTAATTGAAGAAGCTCTTAAAGTTTATAAAGGTAAATAACACAAATAACGCAAAGAAAAAACGCAAACATATAATAAAATGGCTATAAATACAGTAAAATACACTTATGGAGAAGAACTGGCAAATGCAATTTCTCATATTTCTGGTGCAGTTTTAAGTGCTGTTGCACTCGTTTTTATGGTCATTTTTTCTGCCAACAACGGAACTACAACTCATATAATGTCCTCTATTATTTTTGGTAGTTCAATGATTATTCTTTACACCTTGTCTGGATTAATGCACTGGCTACCTGTGGGTAAGACAAAAAGATTATTCCGAAAATTTGACCAAATAGGGATTTTTTTACTCATAGCAGGTTCTTACACTCCATTTGTGCTTATTGCAATTAAGGGTTCTTTGGGGTGGATTGTTTTTGGTGTTGAATGGGGATTAGCAATTATTGGAATTATTGTTAAAAGTTTGGAAAAAAATGAAGATATTGACAAAAAAGTAAGTATATATTATATTATTTTATATTTAATTATGGGCTGGCTTCTTGTAGTTGATTTA
>JAOZTW010000232.1 GCA_029938985.1 Bacteroidales bacterium
ATGTAAACGACCAAATAGGCTATTCCGCACAGCTATCTAATGAAGCTATGTTACCTGAATGGTTGGACTTTGATGAAGCAACAAGAATATTTAGCGGAACTCCTTTAAATGCCGATGTTTTAAATATTCAAGTCACTGCTACTGATAACAGTGGAATGTATATCTCGGATATTTTTGAACTAACAATAAATGAAACAGTAGATGTTGTAGAGCAAAATAATTTTGAAATAGATATTTATCCAAACCCTACAAGTGATATATTTACTCTTACTACCAATAAAATTAATAAAATTAGTAAAATTATAATAACAGATTTAGTTGGAAAAACAATCGGAAAATATAATATACTTGATAATAACACTAATATTGATATCTCAAATTATGCAGTTGGTACATATCTATTGGAAATACATACAGAAAACGGCATAATTAAAGAACTACTTATTAAAAATTAAACGACCTACACATAGTTGGATAATAAAATACTGTCGGTGTGGCTTAAAGCCAGTCCAACAATTTATAAAGTTGTTTTGTAACTCATATAATTTGAAATGTAACAAATAAGTTTATAATTATCTGTTTTTTACCTTGTACAAAAAAAATATAGATAACTATAAACTTATTTGTCACTTTAGCTTTATTTTGGCAAAGATATTGTACAATTGATTTATATTTATCAAAGACTTTAAAAAAAACAAAATTTTACAAAATGAAAATAACAATAATAATCCTAATTTTGTTTTTGATATTCTCGGAAATAAAAGCACAAAAAACAGACAGCTTACAAACAAATTCACAAAAATATAATACAGCAAATAAATATATAAAAAAACAAATGTATAGAAAGGCATTAATATATTTTTTTGAAATAGCAAAAAACCAACCTAATAATGCAAATATCAATTTTAAAATAGGAAGTATTTATTGCGAATTAAATCAAACCGATAGTGCAATAATTTACCTATCCAAAGCCAGTAATAACATAAAAACAAAATACAACGATAGCTATAAAACAAAAACTGCTCCATACGAAACATGGTTTTTGCTTGCCGAGAGTTATCATATAAACTACATGTTAGAAAAAGCAATTGTTTGCTACGACACACTAAAACATTATGTGAAAAAAAGAAAGTTGATAGACATAAACCATAAAATAGAAAACTGTAAAACAGGATTAAAACTCCAAGCACAGCCTACCGATATGATTGTTATGCCATTAAGTAACAAAATAAATACTCCATACTTAGAGCATAGTCCAGTTCTTACCGCCGATTTAAAAACTCTTATATTTACCTCCACACGACGAGGAACAGGCACAAAAAAAGATGATTACGGACAATACTCTGAAGATATTTATATCAGCTATTCACAAAACGGTCAGTGGACGGTTCCTAAAGGAATAAGTAAAAATATTAATACAAAAGGACACGAAGCTTCGGTAGGTTTGTCTGTAGACGGACGTATTCTATATATATATAAATATGTTAATGGTGGCGATATTTACAAAAGTGAACTGAAAAACAATAAGTGGACTGTTCCTGTTCCGTTAAATATAAATACCATATACAGAGAAACTCATGCAAGTATAAGTCAAGATGGCAGTAAACTGTATTTTGCCAGCGACCGACCAGGAGGAGAAGGAGATATGGATATTTATTACTGTAACAAACAAGAAGATGGACAATGGGGAGAAGCAATTAATCTTGGCAGTTCAGTAAACACAGAATATACAGAAGACGGTCCATATATTAACACCGATGACTCTACCTTATTTTTTAGTTCAAACGGACACGCTGGAATGGGCGGACAAGACCTATTTCTAACACAACTACAAGCCGACAGCACATGGTCAAACCCAAAGAACTTAGGCTTCCCGGCTAATTCTACAGGAGACGATATCTATTATGTATCATCGCCAGGTGGGAGTTATGCTTTTTATGTTACAAACGATTATGGAAGCTTTAATAATAGCGATATTTATTTTATGATGCTACCAGACGATGAGCGAACAAAAGTAAGTGTTTTTACAGGAAAAGTAGAAATGGGAAGCGAATACAAAGAACTTGACTCCACATCGGTAACCATAACTATTATAGACCCAGTAAGCTTAGACACCATAAAAACTTATTATACCGACCCATACAATGGAGAATATTCTATGATTTTACCCTCAAATAATACGTTCTTGATAAACTACGAAGCAGGAGGATATCTTAATCATATTGAAGAAGTATATATTGAACCAGAATCGGAACTGCAAATAGCACAAAAAATTATTCCACTGCAAAAAGTAGTACTCGGAGAAACAAATGAAAATTACTCTATTTCCTTTATGCCAGGTAGCGACAGCCTCAGCTACAGTACCGAAATATATTTGAACGAAACAATAAAATCTATAAAAAAACATAAAGAACTCGCCGTTCGTATTAGTATTCCTAATTCAGACTCTTTGAAAACAGAAAAAACAAAATCTATTTTAGGATATTTTTTAAAAAAAAACGTAGATACAACACAAGTAAAAATAAATTATACAGAGAATAAATACTTCGAAATATTGGTCGCAGATACTATGTTTTTAAATTATCATAACGACAAATGGAAAATTCTATTCAATGAAAACAAAGCTTCAATATCTACAATTGGAATGCTAAAATTAGAACAAATGAATTATTACCTAATACGAAACCCCGAACTTTTTATAGAATTTAAATACAACCAATACGATACATCGGCATTAAACTACAAAAGAACAAAAGTTCTTTACCAATATTTTACCAAAAATGGAATAGATAGCCTACGCCTAATAACAAAAAATATAGGATATACTATTCCGCCAAAAAACAGCTCACACCTTACAATAAGAAGCAATAATAATAAAACAATATTATTACTAAAAGTATTACAAATGTTTGAAACCAAACGTTATAACAAACATCTATTTAACGTACCCGTTTTTATTAAAGACAAACAACTGTTCTCCAATATTCACGCATTGAAAGTGAAAAAATATTTTGCAGAGCGAGGAATAGATACTACAACAGTAAATTTTATTCCATATAATTTTACCGACAACGTAAAAAATATGCAAAGAATAAGAACCCTAAAAAGAGTACAATTAGAAGTAGAAAATAGTTTGAAAAACGAAAATTTTGTCTTCGTTCCTTTTTATGCCAAAACATTTGTACGATACGAAAAAAGAGCAGATGCTACAATATATGTAGAAAAAAGCCTTTTCGATTACGAAAACAACGTAAGAAACAATACGCCAATAGAAACGTCACAAAGAGGACGCACATGGCAAGTAGTAGAAAACGAAAAAAGTAACATAAACATACAAGACAACTTAAAAGATACAACTACAACAAAAACCTCGAACAACCCTTTTAATAATAATATTTTCGCTGGCATTACAACCAACGATTGTGATTTTATATTCTCTAATTCTAAAAAAGCATTCTACACTCTTAATTTTGGATTTGCAGAAAACCAAGCTATTGAAATAGAAAAAATGGAACCATATATTTACAAATGTATTACTAATAATTCTAATACAATTGTAGAAATAGCTGGTCATACAGATGCAAAAGGTAGTAACGAAAAAAACAAAGAACTAGCCACACAAAGAGCACAATTTGTTAAAGATTATTTAGTTAGTAAAGGTGTAAACCCCGAACAATTAATAATAAAAAGCTATGGAGAAGACGAACCAATTGCTCCAAACTACATGAGAGGAGTAGATTTTCCTGCAGGACAAAAAGTTAATAGAAGAGTAGAACTGAGAATAAAAAAAGAGGTAGTTAAATAAACTGTCGGCGTGGCTTTAAGCCACACCAACAGTTTATAAAAAATGATATAATTTTTTTTTTCATAATAAAACAATAAATTTGTTTTTTCATAATAAAACAATAAATTTGTTTTTTGAAAAAACTTTAATTATACAAAAAAATGAAACTATATTTTATATTATTAGCCTTGTTTCTAATATCAGGAACAACAAACGGTAACACAAACTTTAATACCGACAGCACAGCTACGTTCGCTTTCGACACACTACAATATCCTAACTTGATAAAAATAAATAATAAAAAATGGTATATAACAGACTATTATAAAGGGAAATATAATTTAGATAGTTCTAATACAACAGAAATCTGGGACGCTTTGACTATCCTGCCACTCCTACAAGAAGAATGGAGCGTTAGAGTAGATTATAAAAGCTATATAAAATATTTGCAGAGTTTACAAAAATATCTGCTATTTTCTAAAAATAAATTTTCGATAGTAAACCAAAATGGAATAAACGAACTAACATACAGTGTAACAGACAAAAATTCGGTTATCAATTCGATAGATTATAACAATCAAAAACAAAAAGTGTTTTGGACAGAAACACAATTAAACGCTAACTGCTCCAACGAAAGCTGGCAAATTTATGAATACTCAATAACAACAAAACAAAAAAAAAAAATTTTAAACAACAACGACTCGATTTTATGTATAGTAAACAAAAAAACAAGCAAAGCCAATGGTCGTTACATCTCAAATATAAAAAGCTCGCCAAATGGCGAAAACCTGATTTTTAAATATACAAACATAGAATTTAATAATTTTTGTACAAATTTATTTTTATATACCCAAAAAAAAGAAATTATAGAAATATTTGATAAATGCGACCATAAACTTAGTACTTGCGAATTTATAGACAACAACAATATAATAATAGTTACCAACAGTCTTAACAAAGAAAATATAAACTTGCAAATATCTAATTTAAAAGGCGAAGTAGTTTCGTCAACAGGATGTTATGTAAAAACAGGAATAAAAGGACGATTTTTAGACTTCAATTTTGATAACAATAAAGAAACTTTTTATCTATATTATGCCTCCAAAGGACGATACTTTATTAGCCATTACAAAACCACTGGACAACTAATATTACGTGAAGAGATTAAAGGACTTTATAAAATGAACTATCAAAAAGATATTAAAATAACAGCCTTTGATTACAATATATTAAATGTGAAAAATGTGAAAAACGATGAATTAATAGGAACAATTTTTCACAACCACGATGTATTCGATTACATAGTAATGGACAGTTCAATAATATCAATAGATGAGTCTGGTGTAATGAAAAAATGGAGCATAAACAAAACAAATAATCACCTGCTAATATTAGAAAACACATTCAATATTTTTAATATTCCTGTAAACTTAACCAACTCTTCTTATTCCAAAGAAGAATTAGACATAATTTCTAACAAAAATTATCTGCACTTTTCTGAAAAACAAGCAGAATTTGAACACAACCGTAAACTATTAGAAAACGATTATATCACATTTTTTGAGATGAACGATGTAGAACATCTTGGACTATACACAACCACAGAAGATGATTTTATCGCATTTGTGAAATTTGAAATAGAAGCAAATATGTTCTATTATCCAATTCAAATTTTTCATATATATAAAGGTAAAGATGAATACAGAATGGTGAGTTATTGTGGCAGATGTATTAATTATTTTGGATATTCTAAATATGTAAAAAACCATATTATAGCAATTCTGCCAGATAACAAAATAGGATATATTAACAATGAACAACTTTTTAATTACAACTTTAAACAAAACAAAGAACCTATAAAAATAAAATTAAAAATCTTCCCTTCAACAAAAACCGAAATTATATTAAAAACAATACTTGAATTAAACTAAACATGAAAAAAACTGCAATTTTAATAAGTCTAATACTATTACTGAATAACCTTTTGTTTGCTCAAAGTTATAAATACGAATTCAATGGAATTGTACAACACGCCAACAATCCAATTAAAAACGTAAATATAAAAATCTATCAAGGAGAAAATTTAATAGTAGATAAAAACACACTATTAAATGGCTATTTTAAATTTAAACTGAAATTTAATACCGAATATTTTTTAATGGTAACAAAAGACGGATATAAAACAAAGAATATTTTTATCTCTACAAAAATAGAAAATATTACATCTGATATAAAATCAGATTTCTTTGCTATCAATATAAACGAAGGTAGTGGTATCGAAGCAATGCTCGAACTACAACTCGCAAGCAACGGAGACCTGATAACCGAAGGAGAAGAGGCACAAAATAAAATAGAACAAGCAAACAGAACTGCACGAAAAATATTAAATCGTGCATACATAACTGCTGATTCTCTAATAAAACAAGCAACATCTTACAAAGACGAAATATATGCAATATTAGAAGACAATAAAAATAATACAAATAAAAACAACGATATTCCAAATGCAAATGAAATTGATTACAAAGAAGAAAACATTGTTATTGATAAATACGTAAACGTAAATCCCAACGCAAAAATAGCAACAATTCAAGACACACTAAATATTATTAACGACCTAATAAATTCGGACAGTGACAAAATGACTCTAATTAGACTACAACTACAACAAGCAATAAATACAAACGACACATCACAAATAAGACTATTACAAGAACAGCTAGTATTATTTGACGACCAAATTAAAATGTTGAAAAAATTAGCAAAAATGTATGAACGACAAATAACTATACAAAATTTAGAACTTAGCAAAAATAGACTTTTAATAATATCTATATCTGTATTTTTATTTTTTATTCTAATAATACTATTTTTTATCGCATTTTTGTATAAAAGAAAACTAAAAAGTAATAAAAAATTATTTGAATTAAATACAAAT
Source organism: Bacteroidales bacterium (assembly GCA_029938985.1). GTDB lineage: Bacteria > Bacteroidota > Bacteroidia > Bacteroidales > JAOZQN01 > JAOZQN01. The sequence goes on from JAOZTW010000232.1 coordinate 6,723, forward strand.
TTGAAAAAACAAAAAGACGAAATACACGAAGTAAACAAATATATAAAAACGAGTATAAAATATGCAAAAGAAATACAAGAAATTATTCTACCATTTGAAAGTGAAATTAACCAACACTTCGAAAATTTTATTATATTTAAGCCAAAAGATGTCGTTTCTGGAGATTTCTATTGGTACCATGAAATAAATACAGGAAACAAATACAGCTCATTAATTGCAGTAGTGGATTGTACTGGACATGGAATACCTGGAGCTTTTATGAGTATTCTCGGTTATAATATTCTTAATCATATTATTATAGATAAAAAAATTTACGAGCCAAGCATAATTCTCGAAGAACTGGACAAAGAAATAATAAAATCGTTAAAACAAGAGCAAACAAAAAATATAGACGGAATGGATATTATTTTATGTAAATTACAAAAAGTAAATGAAAAATTAAATGTTTCTTTTGCTGCCGCCAAAAGAACACTATTTTTATATAACAGTCAAACACAACAAATAGAAAAAATAAAAGGAACCAGACGCTCAATTGGTGGGCAACTAAAAGTAATAAAAGTTGAAAATTTTGAAACCATTAAAGTAAAAACAAATAAAAATGATATAATTTATTTATTCTCCGATGGTTACATAGACCAATGTAACATAGAACGAAAACGATTTGGAACAAAAAAACTAACAGAACTATTAACAAAAAATGCAACAAAACCAATGCAAGAACAACATAAAAATATAGAAAAAGCACTCAACGATTACCAACAAACAACAAGCCAACGTGATGATATTACTTTTGTTGGTATCAAAATTTGAAAAAAATCCGTATAATTAAAATAACACTGTAATTTGCATTTATGAAAAATACCCAATTGATGTCTTATTTATTTGCACCACTTGTGCAAAATAAATAACTAAAGTTTTTGCTTTCATTTTATATTGATTATCAATAATTTATA
>JAOZTW010000233.1 GCA_029938985.1 Bacteroidales bacterium
TCTAATATTTCAAAAAAGCCTTGAACTTGACACTCGTGAAAAACGCCAAAATTTTGGATATATCCTGAAATATTTGGTTTAAGTGTTTTTAAGCTAAGCCCAATTTATGAATTGGCGTATAGTTTAGATTTTTTAGAGGAGCATTAATAATTGGAATAGCAAAGGTTTTGGGCAAAGAAGCCGTGTTTGCTATGGCATCTGTATATTGTTTTATTCACTTTGGAAAGCCTGTTGGAGAAGTAATTAGTTCTTTTTTTGGAGGATATATTTTGGGAGTAATTGCTTTAAACCATAAAAATATTAATGGTGGTATAATTGTTCATCTTAGACTTGCTTTAATGATGGAAATAGCAGCAATAATTCAACATTTTATCAATAATTGACAGGTCTTGTCGCTACAACACACATATTATGTTCAAAAAACTTTGTTTTTTAACAAAGTTTTACAAAATAATAGTATTTATGGTGTAAACCAATTTCTAATTTAGAATTGGTTTTTACAACCTTTTGTTATACTTGTATTCCAAAAACAAGAATATCATCAATTTGTGGAATATTTCCTCGCCAAGCTTCAATAGTATTATTTAAAATTATTTTTTGCTCTTTTATAGGTTCTTCATGAATATTTTGTAACAGAATTTCAAAATTAGCTCTTAGGAATTTTTTTTCATTAATGCCACCAAATTGGTCAATATAACCATCAGACGACATATAAATACAATCCCCTTTTTTTAAATTTAAAAAATGAGATTTAAAAACATCTCCTCGTAACGGATTATAATCAATCGAAATTTTATCTGGTTTTATACGTTTTGTTTTGACCAACGTACTTCCTTTATTCTTTCTAACAAAATATACTGCACTATTTGCTCCCGAATACTCCAAAGTATTATTTTCAAAATCAAAAATACAAACCGAGGCATCCATGCCATCGTTTGCCTCACCAGTTTTACCTCTTTGATGAAGCAAACTAATAATCCTGTTTTTCATTAAATTAAGAATTTCGTCGGCTTTTACATTTTCCAAATTATTAATAACAGAGTTAAACGACATCATGCCAAGTACACTCATAAAAGCTCCAGGAATACCATGTCCTGTGCAATCAGCCAAGACAGCAATAGATTTTCCGTTTTTATGGGCAACCCAGAAAAAATCACCACTAACAATATCACGAGGTTTGTTCAGTATAAAATAGTTCTCAAAAACAGCACTTACAAAAAGTGGCATTGGTAAAAGGGCTTTTTGAATACGACTGGCGTAATGAATACTACTTTTAATTTCTTTATTTTGTACAAAAATTTTCTCTTCAGCTTCTTTTATTTCCGTAATATTTGTATCCAATGCAATTATTTGAGTTATTTTACCTTCAGCAATAATCGGAGTTAACGAAGTTTGAAGCCATATAATTTTTCCTTTTCTGGTTTCAAATTGCGAAGTATATATTGTTGGTTTTTGGGTTTCAATAAGTTCAATATATATATTTTCTATATCTGGGTTTGAACTTATAGTAATTAAATTATCTCCAATATTTTCAATAAATTCCTCATAAGAATATCCTGTGTGGCGTTCAAAAGCTCCATTTCCCCAAATAATATTGCCTGTTGCATCAAATAAATATATTGAATTGTTGGTTTCGCTTGCAATAATAGACAGTTTTTTTAATTCATCGTTTGCAGTAATAAGCATATCTGCATTGAGTTCTAACTCTTCGTGTTTTTTACGTAGTTCTTCGTTGCTTTCGCCAACGGCTACCTGCTGTACTTTTAATTCCGAATTATATAATTCCAATAAATTGGTTTGATTTTCTAACTCACGTTTTTGAATATCAATTCTCTCTTCGGCAATTTTAAGGTCGGTAATATCTGCATCTATTGCAATTAGTTTTATTATTTCATTGTTTTCCAAAACCGGAGTAATTGTAGTTTGAACCCACGAAACCTTTTCTTCAAACGTGTATTTTTCTTCATATTTAACAGTTTTTTTATTATTAATACAAAAATTTATTGTTTTATTAATATCAATATTATTACTAATATTTTTGATGTTATCCACGTTTTTTTCTTGAAGTGAAGCTAAGTTTTGTTTAAATTTTCTTTCAAATCCGTCGTTAACCCATTCTATTTTACCGTTTTTGTCGCTAATTAATATAGCGTTATCGGTTTGACTTGCAACAATTGATAATTTTTTATATTTTACATATTGTTCTTTAATTAATTTGTTCTGATATTTATTTTTTTCATGTTGTAATAATAGTTTTTTTCGGCTTACAAGCAGAAATATAAATATTATTGTCAGCACAATTAGAGAAACAGATAAACTTATAATACTGATATAAAGTAATTGATGAAATTTTTTAGTTTCTAAATTTAATTTTATATTATTTGCTTGTTCTAATTTATAATAGAAATCTGTTTCAGTATTTACTATTTTTAATATATTCTCTTCCATGGTATAATTATTTATAATGTTTTTTGAAAGATTTTTGTATTTTACAGCTAATTCGTAGTTCTTTTCGTTTTCATATATAGTGGCAAGATATTCATAAGCTTCTTTTATAAATAATTGATTTCCTATTTCTTCTGCAATTTTAATTGCTTTGATAAGATATTTTTTTGCCTCGTCATAGTTTTCAGTATAAATATAATAATTTCCCAGAGTAATATAAGATTTTGTTATATCTTTTTGTCTGTAAGTATGTTTCCTTATAGTTAAGCCCATTATTATTTTCTCCAATGCTAATTTTTCTTGCGAAAATTTTAAATGGACTAAACCCATCCCGTTGTAGGTGTTTGCCAACCATCTTTGATGTTCATCTTCGGATAAAAAAACTATACTTTTTTCATAAAACTCTAATGCTTTTTCATAATCACCTATTTTGCAATGTATATCTGCTTGTCGTGTGTAGGATATTCCTATTGTGTGAGAATTTTCAATATTTTTGTTTACAGGAAAACTTTTTTTATTATAAAACAAAGCTTTGTCATATAGTTGTAAATCGCAAAAAATTTTTGAAATACTGATATAACATAACGATATATATTTATTATTTTCATATTTATGAGCAATTGTTAGAGCTTCAAAATAATTAAATAGAGCGTTGTGAATATCGTTTTTATTATAATACAAAGAACTAATAAACATATAAGTTGAACAAATTAAATTTTGATCATCAATTTTTATTGACATATTCATACTCTTCTCATAATATTTCATTGCGTTATCATACTCTTCTTCAAATTGATAGCAACGACCTATGAGTGAATAAAATTCAATTAATCCAATATAATCATTTATTTCATTTGAAATTTTTACACCTTCACGATAAAACTCAATAGCTATATTTACATCTCCTTGTTTTTCATAAGTTAAAGCAATTTGTTTAATAAAAGTAGTTAGTTCGTTCTTAAAACTCGTACTTTCTGGATTTTCTTTTATTTTCTTTTTTAACAATGTGTATTTTTGTAAAAGAAATTTTTGTGCTTTATCTGTTTTTTCCCGTTTGACAAAAATATCCGAAAAGATAGAATATATCTTTATCAAGCCATCTTGATATTCGCTCTCCGAAGACAAATTAAGAGCTTTATTTAGGTAATAAAAAGATAGTTTTAGATTACTATCAATAAAAATTAAAGAAGAATCAATCAGTTTATCAATATAAAGCGTGTCTGTTGTATTATTTTGAGAATAAGTGTTTTTTGCACTCATCAATAACAGAAGCACTGTTAGAAATATTAATATTTTGTTTTTGTTTTTCATAATTGAAATGAAAATATAGTTTTTTTTTTTTTTTGAAAAAATAATAAATACCTTTGCAATAATATATAGGTTGAGTAAAACATTGTTGTTCTCCAAATCTGAGCTTTGAGTTACATTTATTGGTATTTTTCATAAATACTAAAAAAATAGTTGATGCTTTTTAGTTCTTTAAAAACCTTATTCGCAAAACAAATAAGACCTCAATTGTCTATAAGAGCCTAAATATTTAAGTAATAGAAGTTATGATTTTTGTTGAAAAAAACTTCATTAGTACACGTCATGTTATTCAGACGTTTCCAAGTCCCCTAATTTTTTGCCTTGTGGCAAAAAATAAAGGATGTTGGAAAGTCTTTTTTATAAAAAAATACGGCGTTTTTTACGAGTGTCAAGTTCAAGGCTTTTTTGAAATATTAGAATTAAAATTTCATTTTGTAAATGAGCATTTTAATATTTCAAAAGGAACAAAGAAATTGATACTCATGAAAAACGCCAAAAATACTTACTTATTATTTCATTTTCACTTATTCCTTTTTTAAGAACATAACAATTGAAATTATTATATAAATAAAAATAATAAGCATTATTGCCAAAACCTGAAATAAAATAATAAGTAATATAGAAAAAAATAAAAAGTTGAATATCAATTTATTGTTTGAATATATAAAACCTTTAAATTTTAACGAAAACATTGTTATTGGAGCAACAAGCAAAAACGAAAACACAACAATAAATATTAACAAAAACCAAGAAGAACCAAGTATATTACTAATAAAATCAATATTAATATTAAGAGTCTCAAAAATAAAATTATAATTTGTTTTTGAACTTATAATCAAAGGAATAGATGCTACAAGTATTGCCAAAGCTGGAGTAGGTAAACCAGTAAATTGTGTTGTTTGATTTTCGTCTATATTAAATTTTGCAAGCCGTAATGTAGAAAAAATTACAATTAAAAAAGGAATAATTAATAATAATTTGTTAACAAAATTCGTTTGAATAAAAGAAACATCAATTTCTAATGAATTGAAAACCAGATGTAACATAATAAAACTTGGAGCAAGTCCAAAGCTAATAGCATCTGAAAGCGAATCTAACTGTTTTCCAAATTCAGAAGTTGCTTTTAACAGACGGGCAGTAAAACCATCAAGAAAGTCAAAAATTGATGCAATAAATATTAATATTGAAGAGTATATTAAATATTGTTCGCCCTGAAAGGAAACTAAAATTGACAGTGAACCACACAAAACATTCAATGAAGTGATGAAGTTTGGCACAAAATATTTGTAATTAATTGTTTTCAAAACACTTGAAAATTAAAAGTTTAAATAAAAAAAATTTTTCAAAGGTATAAATTCAAATGATATTTTCAAAAAATTGATTAATAATTTTTTTTCTTTTTCACATATCAAACTAATTAGTAACTAACTAACTATATATAAACGTTACTTTTAAATGCCTATTTTGGCGTTTTTCATAAGTACAAATTACTGTGTTATTTTAAAATCCTCATTTACAGAAGTAAACAGCGGTATTTAATAAATCAAAATGCCCTATTCGTCACATTCTATTTTGCCTTACATAAGAAGTGTTTCAAATATTATGCAAAATATTGGAGTTTTTCACAAATATCAATTTCTTCGTTACTTTTGAAATATTAAAATGCACATTTACAAAGGTAAACTTTAATTATAATATTTCAAAAAAGCCTTGAACTTGACACTCGTGAAAAACGCCAAAATATTTATTATTCACAATCTAAAAATTATAACTTTACAAAAACTCCCAAATAAGAAATATATGAATAGAATTTTACATTACAAACTTTTAATCTAAATAACTTATTATGCGACACAAATTTCTATTAATTAATATTTTAACAGTAATTACTCTTTTTATTTCTTTCAACAGTTTTTCACAAATAGTAAAATATAGTAACGATTTTTTAACAATTGGAGTTAGTGCAAAATCCATAGGTATGGGCAATTCGTCGGTTGCTTGCGTAAACGATGCTACATCTGGTTACATTAATCCTGCAGGATTGAGCAAACTTGCCAAAAAATACGAAGTAGATTTGATGCACTCCGAATATTTTGCAGGAATAGCAAAATACGATTACATGTCGGTTAGCTACAAAATTAACGACTCAAGTGTTTTCTCTGCATCGCTTATAAGGCTGGGAGTTGACGACATTCAAAACACCTTAAATATTTATGACCAAAATGGAAATATTGACTTTGATAGAGTAGAACTTTTTTCGGTTGCAGATTATGCAATGTTGCTTTCTTATGGGAAAAAATCTAAAATTAAAGGACTAAGTTATGGTATAAATACAAAATTGATTTACCGAAATCAAGGTCAATTTGCCAATGCTTATGGCTTTGGGGCAGATGTAGGTATGCAATATGTGATAAAAAAATGGCATTTTGGAGTAATGACAAAAGATATTACTACAACTTTTAATGCCTGGTTTTATAATATTTCTGATGATATGCGAGATGTTTTTATTGCTACCGACAATGAATTACCAACAAACTCGTTGGAAATAACAATGCCAAGTTTATATACAGGTGTGGCTCGTTATTTTAAAATCTCGCCAAAAATTGGTTTCACCTCCGAGCTTGATTTTAACTTCACTTTTGATGGTGAACGAAATGCTTTAATTAGCTTCAATCCAGTAAGTATATACCCACAGGCAGGTTTCGATTTTAATTATAATAAAATTATCTTTTTGAGAATGGGTGTAAATAATTTTCAAAATATTCCCGATTTTCGTAACCTGAAAGACGAGGAAGAAACGGATTTTTTTAGAGACAATACTTTTAATTTTATACCTACATTAGGGCTTGGTATAAAATTATTTAATTTTTCAATTGATTATGCCCTTACAGATGTAGGTAATCAGTCGATAGCATTGTATTCAAATATTTTTTCATTAAAATATGAATTTTAACAAAGATAAAACTTAGAAACGTCTGAATAGCACAACAATAATTTGAATATTTTTGATGTGTTTCACTTAGTGAAAATGAAATAATAAGTAACTACAGACAGGATACGCCGTTTTTTTGTTCTTCTATTATTTAAACAAATCATTAAATAGCGAGCTATTTAATGATATTTTTTAAATTTTTAAAAGGGCAAAATAAACAAGTAGATTGGGGTTCGTTGTTTTTTTCACTTAGTTATCTAAATGAAATTGAATTTAGATTTTGATAATAAAGGTACTCCTAAAGGCTCTTATAGACAATTGAGCTCTTATTTGTGTTTGCACCAGAAGTACAAAATATATTGATAGAAATATATAAATTTTATTAAATGCACCTCAGCAGGGTGCAATAAAAACCACGTCTTTTTAATCACAAATTATAGCACCCCGCTGGGGTGCAATGTCATAATTATCAATTAATTCTATTGTTGTTTTGCACCGCTGGTGCAATAAAATAGATAAAAATATTTGCTATTTGAAAAGATTATTTATTTATCACAATAAAAAGACCTTGATTATCTATATGAGCCTTTTGTAAATACTTGTTAATCATACCAACACTGTTTTGTAGGGACTATCAGTGAGTTCGCAATTACATTTCGGGTACACTCATTAGATTTGAAGTAATTTTATTTTTTGTTTTTTTCGTGCTTCGCACTTCAAAAAAAATAAAATTACTTCAAACCTTTTCCGTTATAGCCAATCGCCCAACTAAGTTCTTTAATACTCTATAAATTAGATGAATATAATTATCCAGAATATATTATTATTAGGCTCACTTCAAGGATTTATACTTGCAGTATTTATTGTTATTAAAAAAAATAATGTTCATGCAAATAAGTTCCTTTTTATTTCAATTTTATTTTTGTCAATAAGTTTACTTGCA
>JAOZTW010000234.1 GCA_029938985.1 Bacteroidales bacterium
TAAAAATTAGGAATTAATTCTTAATTCCTAATTTTTAATTCCTAATTTTTAATTCCTAATTTTTAATTCTTAATTCTTAATTTTTTAATTCTTAATTTTTTAATTCTTAATTCTTAATTTTTTAATTTATATTCAAGATAATGAAAAAAACAATCTTTTTTGCCTTTGTGGCAATAGTATTATTACAATCGTGTTCGGAAAAATATGTGATGGATGCAAGAATATCAAGCAGTTTTGATAAATCTGCTACTTACAAACTTGCTTTAATGCCAGTTAAAATGGAAAATCTTGCAGGGGTTGATTATAAGTCGTTTGGAAACAGAGCATACAACCAAACAACTTTACAAATGACAGGTTTGAGCAATATAAATGTTATAAGCAAATCTTCGGTTCAGTCGTCGGTTAACAAACATGCTTTTGGAGGTCAAAAAAACATTAATTTTAAAACAGCCAAGAAAGTAGCTACAGATGTTGGTGCAAATCTAATAGCATATTGCACAATATCCAAAGAATTAGAAGACGGACCACTTTTGGCGGAAGTTTTTATTTATGACTTAAACGAAATAACTGTTTATCATGGTAAAGCACGTTCAATAAATCCTGTGTCAGATGAGGGTAGCATGGATTTTGCAATTGAAAAAGCGATGGAAAAATTTGTAAAGACAATGAAATAAATACTATCTTAAGTGAAAATAAAATAATAAGTAACACCAAGATACGCCGTTTTTTTGTTTTTTTAATAATTTAATAATCTGCAAATAGCGAGCTATTTAAGGCATATTAAAATAAATAAATGGCTTTTTTCACGAGTATCAATTTCAGTGTTACTTTTTAAATATTAAAATGCTCATTTACAGAGGTAAACTTCAATTATAATATTTAAAAAAAAGGACACTCGTGAAAAACGCCAAATAAATTCATAAAAAAGTATTATTTGTTTTAATTTGTCTTATTTAATTTAGCAAAATAATAAGTATTTACAAGACTAAACTCAAACTGTAAGTAGCTATAGTTAATAATTTTGAGGCACTTTTATTTTTCACAAATACAATGTTTTAAATTCAAATATTCGATTTGATTTTGATAACTTTTTTTAATAAAATAATAATATGTTTAGATTATATAAAATTCTGATTCTTAATATAATATTTATACTATTACCAAATTTGAGTTATTCTCAAAATATTGATAGTTTAAAAACGGTACTAAATTCGGAATTAGATGTAATAAAAAGAATTGAAATTTTGGAAGAATTAGCAAATATTAGTTTGGGTAAATCACCAAAGCAGTCTGTAGAGTTTTCAAAAGAAATACTTATTTTGGCTAATAAAAATAATTTACCAAATAATAAAGCAATAGCATATTATATTCTTGGAAAATCATATTATTATATTACAGAATATGACTCTGCTATTATTTCTTTAAAAAAATCTTTGCAAATTTATCAACAGCTTGATAATAAGAAAAAAATTGGTGAACTATACGATAAAATAGGTTCTTGTTATTACAGCGGAATTGCAAATTATACTGAGGCTATGAAATATTATTTTAAATCCTTGGAATTGAGTGAGCAAGAAAATGATACTATTCGTATAGCTTATTCGTTAAATAATTTGGGAAATATTTATTTTAGGCTTAACAAAAGAGATAAAGCACTGGCAAGCTATATGAAAGCTCTTGAATATGCCTCAAAAACAATGGATAAAAAAATTAATGGAATATTGTTAAATAATATAGGAGCAGAATATGCAAATAAAAAAAAATACACAAAAGCACTTGAATATAATTTTAAAGCTGTTGATATAAAAAAAGAAATGGGTGGTGGAGTTGGTTTGGCTGCAACATACATCAGTATAGGTAGTTTGTATAAATATCAAAACAATTTTGAAGACGCATTAAAATATTATAACGATGCAAAAAAAATACTTGAGACAAATATTAATTCATATTATAGTGCTTTGGTAATGAATTATATGTCGGCAGTTTATCAAGAAAAAAAAGAATATCAAACGGCAATAAAATATCTGAATATTTCGCTTACGTTGTCGGAGGAAATATCGGCAAACACTCTCTCTAAAAATAGTTATCTTGCACTTACAAAAATTTATAAGGAATTACATAATTTTGAAAAAGCATTTTTTTATAATGAAAAATATAGCTCTTTGCATGACACCATTTTTAGTCAAGAAAGTAATAAAGCATTGAACGAAATGCAAGTAAAATATGAATCAGCCAAAAAGGAAAAGGAAAACGAAACGTTGAAACACGAAAATGATTTGAACGAATTAAAAATTGAAAAACAAAAATCACGAGCTTTAATTTTAACAATAATTTCAATATTGCTTTTTGTTTTGATAATACTTACAGTTGTGCTTGCTATTTTTATTTACAACAAATATCGTTACAAACAAGAAATAAATGGTATTTTGAATGATAAAAATAATCAATTGGAATTAACAAACAAAAAACTTGCAGAATCGGAAAACAACCTGAGAGAACTTGTAGCTACAAAAGATAAATTCTTCTCAATTATAGCACATGATTTGCGTAGTCCGTTGAGTTCTTTATCGTTGGTAACCGAAGTATTAGACCAAAATTTGAATGACTTGGATAAACAAAAAACTATTTATCTGATTAGTAGTATAAACAATGCAGCTAATAATTTGTTAGAACTTGTTGAAAATTTGCTTCACTGGGCACGTACTCAAACTGGTAAAATAACTTTTGAACCCAACAAAATTAATCTTACAAATATTATTAAACAAAATATTAGTCTGCTTGGTTTAAATGCTGAAAAAAAGAATATTACTATTAAGAACAATATTGAAAAATCTATTTTTGCTTTTGCAGATATTAATTTGATAACCACAGTTATTAGAAATTTGTTAACCAATGCTGTTAAATTTACAGACGAGAATGGAATAATTTCTTTCAGTATGGCTGAAACTGATAATTATTATGAAATTAAAATTACTGACAATGGTTTGGGAATAAGTAATGACAACTTAAAACAACTCTTCCGTATTGATATTGATACAAAACAAATTGGAAATTCTACCGAAAAAGGTACAGGTTTGGGACTAATTCTCTGTAAAGAATTTATTGAAAAAAACGGTGGAAAGATTAATGTAAAAAGCGAATTAGGTATAGGTAGCACATTCTCTTTTACTGTTTTAAAAGCCAACTAATTAAGAATTAGGAATTAGGAATTAGGAATTAAAAAATTAAGAATTAGTTAGTTAAATTTATTACTTGTGAAAAAATGCCAAGTATTTTTAAATAGTTAAATTTAAAGGTGTAAACCAATTCCTAATTCCTAATTCCTAATTATTTCTTCTCTATTCTAAAATTATTTTTTTATTAATAATTTCTTCATTCATTTCTAATTTTAATAAGTAAATTCCTTGTGGGTTGTTACTTAAGTCTATGTAAGTATTTGCACCATTAACCACAGATTTATAAACCACTTTACCAGTAATATCAGTAATAGAAATATTTACTACTTTATTATTTGAAGGTAAATTTACTTTAAAAATTCCATTTGATGGATTTGGATAAATTTCAATTGTTTCGCTTAAAGAGCTAATATTTTGTACTCCAACAGCAATTTCAAAATCTTGAATAACAGGCTCCTCATAGTCTACATTTACCGAAAGAACTACTTGATGTGTTCCTATTTCACTTGGAGATGTACCACTTAAATTTGCAGTTCCGTCTCCGTAATCAACAAATGTAAGCCATGTAGGTATTGTTTCTCCAGTAATTGTAATATCTTTGGTGTCACCTTTTGCTGCAACATGTCCAGGAAATACTATGTCATCAATCCATGCACAATCATCTCCACCGTTCTCGCTACCATCTTTGTCATATTTCCATGCAAATGTATGTACACCAGTAGAAACATCATATTCAGATAAAGACCAATCTACTTCACCAGCCCATTGTTCTTGCATTTTACCGTCTATGTAAAATCTTAAATAATCATAACTCGGTTCACTTGATACTTTTTTATAAAAAGAAATAGTTCCATCAGCGGTTACATTAACTTCAAGTTCCAAAACTGCTGTTTCGTCATGTTGATTTTCAATAGTAGAATGTGCTACATAAGTTCCAGCATAAACGTTGTCTGTTTGTACTTTCATATCGGTTGCAGTCCAATCATAAGAAGAGAAATCTCCACTTTCAAAATCTTCCATTTGTAAACCTACTGGAAGGTTAACAACTATTTCTTCGTGGTATTCGCCACCTACAAGTGTAAATATAAGCTCAACAGCTTCTCCAACAGGACAATTTTCTCCTATTGATATAGTAAATACAGCAGGTAGTTCTGCTCCAACAACAATAGTACCAAGATATGATTCTCCAGTATTTACTGTTACATACTCACTGGTGGAAGTTAAAGTACAAGTTGCATCTAAAAGGTCTGTGTGTCCATTGTTACCAGTAATTACAGTAATTCCTGCTGATTCTCCTGCCTCTAACATACCATTGTCGTTTCCTGTAGTTCCTTCTATAGAAATATCATAGTTGTAATCGCCTGAAATTATTACATCTGTAATTGGAGTAGAAGTGTATATTAATTTATCAGCTTGATCGTTAATTGCATCAAAAGCAACTTCTAATACTGGTGCATTTAAAGTAATGTCTAATGTAGAATTCCATTCATATTTTGCATCACCACTTATTGCAACATCAAATTCAACTTCATGTTGGTCTGGTACGTTGTTTGCTATTGAAATAGAGAAGGCATTTGTTATTTCTACAGTTGCTCCACCTGCTACATCTCCTACGTCTTCCGTTCCATCAGTAATTGTTACATAAGGGTCAGATGTTGTTAAAGTAGCTACCACATTTGTTGCTCCAAATTCTGCACCTGCAATATTTTCAAAAACTACATCAATACCTGCAGTTGAATTAAAATCTGCATTATCTGGTGTGTATGTTGACACTGTTACATAAGGTTCGCTTGATGCAAGAGGTGTAAGTGTTTCAATTAATGGTTGTTTATTTTGTGCAGTAATAACCATTGTAACATCGCCACCTACAATTGCAGATGATAGTTCAATAGTTGCATTTCCACTTCCGTCTGCCATTGCAACAGCAAGTCTATCGCCACCTTGATGAATTGCAATATAGCCATAAGGTACTGTAGAAATATCAATAGATGTAGATCCAATCATAAGTACAGCTGGATTTAATGAGTATGTTATTGCAGAAGGAACACCAATAAAGTTAGTCAGTGAAGGATCTCCCATTAAATGATAAATTTCCCAATAATATTCTTTTCTCGACGAAGTTGATGATTCTACTGCAAGGTTTCCACAAACTGATATTTGTCCTTGAGTTGGCATCCATGTAGAAATATCTCCTTGTTCGTTTTCAAGAGTATGAAATACACCATCGTAAACACCTTTATCAAAGTTGTCGTAGTTTGGTTGTTCAACAGGCGTACCCATTCCAACACCCCACCAGTAGTCTTCGTCCCAATAAGTTGAGTTTGAACCACCTATGTCTCCAATTGCACCACCGTTAGCTTTACGTAAAGCTGCTTCACCAAAACATTCGTCAACATCAAATTTTACTGATAAACAACAGTTTCCAATCCAAAGACCATATTTTTCATCGTTAGTTAAACTATTTACATCAGATGTAGAAAAACCAGGAGAAGCCCAACCGCTTGAACTACAATGTGCAGTATAGTTAGCAAAAGCAAGTCCTGAGTTCATGTCTTCGAATATAATACCTGAAACTTCGTTGTTGTTCAATGGTTGTAAATATGTGTGTGCATTAATTCCATTATCTTCCGTCATATAATAATTGTCGGCATACCAAATAGCACCATTTCCATGTACCATCTCCCAGCCAGAGTCGTCACCAGCCACAATAAAAACCTCGGATAAATAAGAAGGGTCTGACATTTCGTATTTTTCATACATCAAAGTTTTGTCAATTTGAGGTTGTAACTGTGAAGTGTTTTGTGCTGAAAAACGTCCATAAAAAACTTCAGGTAAGTTATCACCAGTGTATTCGCAATATCTTAAATCAGTAACATGGCTTCCTGAGTTACCACTCCAAGCAGGAACTTGTTGTATATCACCAACAAATAATACAAAATCCATAGGGTTATCGCCTTCATAAATACCTTGTAGATAAGATTTTATATCAGAGGTTGTAGTACCAATATCGTCTGTATATGCAGTAGTAACATCAAAACCTTTTAATTCTTTCCATTCAATAAATGAAGCTAATTGGCTTTCAAACATTCTATCAGAAACAATAACCATGTGAGTAGTTGCACCAATTAATTCTTTTGAATCAATAGTTTTGTAGTTCATTACTTGGTCTTCAAGCATTCTATCAAAATTAGGAGAGCTATATTTTTGTTTTAGTGCTTGTGTTTTTGCTAAATCTGCTCCAACAAATTTAATTTCAACTACTAAATTATTTAAAACTCTAATTTGATTTTTTACTGGATTGTATTGAATTGGGCTAATTTCTACTCTCCCAAAACGAGTTGCTCTTAACATTCCTGCATCTTGATAAACAGCAATATTTTTGTTTGTATAACTATCTGTATTATAAACATCACTATTAATTACAAATGGTACATCAATTGGATCTTCACTTTTTGAAATACTACGTTGAGCAGGAATTATTTTTGTTTTAATTCCATATTCAGATAAATTAATAATTTCTTCATCATAGCTAACAATATTAAATGTTACTTCTGCATTTTGTGGTACTTCAATAAGTTTACTGATAACAGGAATATTTGGATTTCCTACATCAAAAACTTTGATAGTGTTAGCAACAACAAGTTGGGTAAACATTCCCTTTTTTGTATCTTCTTGTGATAAATAAAGAGTTGACAAAGAAGACTTTACAGTCAAATTTTGCGAACTTTTATTTAATACTTCAAAACTATTTTCTGTAACTTTAAGGGGAACTTTTAGGGGAACTTTCACGCCTTGTTGGGCAAAGATAGATACAGAAAAAAACAATACTACTAATAATAGAGGTATTTTTTTCATTGTTAATAAAAATTTTAGTGTGAGTAATTAAAAAATTGTAAAAAAAAACAATTTAAACAAAATTGCCAATACTATGATTGATTAAATTATTTTGGTTGCATGTTTTAAACAAAAAGAAACAGGTTTTTTTGATTGTATCATATATAAATCTATTTTTTGTTTTGAATTTTTGTAAAGTATATTTTTTTTATTCAAATTAAATGAATAAAAAAATTATGATAACACACATTAAAACAGTTTATTATAAACATGATAATATAGAAAATTGGCGTTTTTCACGAGTGTCAAGTTCAAGGCTTTTTTGAAATATTAGAATTAAAGTTTACCTTTGTAAATGAGCATTTTAATATTTCAAAATTAACGAAGAAATTGATACTCGTGAAAAACGCCATATTTTTTAATTTTGTAAAATATTAAATTTATTTACTAAAGTTTTTGCTTTCATTTTATATTGATTATCAATAATTTATAAAATTAATTTTACTTATATACTATTAAAAATACATTATAAAACATTTATAATAAAACAATTACAAATGGAATTACCAAAATAGTATAAAATTGACAATTATTAACCCTTT
>JAOZTW010000849.1 GCA_029938985.1 Bacteroidales bacterium
GCTACGTTCCTGAATTAAATTGACGACACAAAGCCCGAACCCGATATGCGTAACTAAAAAAAATAAAACAAAAAAAATGAAGATAAAATTTTCAATTTTTTATCTTTGAATTTTTAAAATATTTTAAAAATTCAATTTACACAAAATGAAAAAAAATAAAATTAATATAAAAGGCACAGAAATAGCACTTTTTTCGCAAAATGAAAATGATTTTATCTCAATAACAGATATTGCAAAATATAAAAATAAAGAAACAACCGGATTAGTTATTTCACACTGGTTGAGAGCAAGATACACTATTGAATTTATGGGATTTTGGGAACAAATGCACAATCCTGATTTTAATGTTACCGAATTCGGTAATATTAAAAATCAATCAGGTTCAAATAGTTTTGTATTGACAGTAAAACAGTGGGTTAATAAAACTAATGCAATAGGGATTATATCAAAAGCGGGCAGATACGGCGGAACTTATGCACACAAAGATATTGCTTTTGAATTTGCTTCGTGGATTTCGGCAGAGTTCAAATTATACCTGATAAAAGAATTTCAACGTCTTAAAGAAATTGAAAACAATCAATATAATCTTGAATGGAATGTAAAAAGAATTTTGAGTAAAGTAAATTATCATATTCATACAGACGCTGTAAAAAATTACATTTTACCAAAAACTGATTTTACAAAAAATACTGAATGGCTTGCTTATGCCGAAGAAGCTGACTTATTAAATGTTGCATTATTTAATTGCACCGCAAAAACATGGAGAAATGCAAACCCAAAACATGCTGAAACAAAATTAAATATTAGAGATTTTGCAAGTATCAATGAATTAGCTGTTTTGTCAAACTTGGAAACAATAAATGCAGAAATGATAAAACATGGAACATCAAAAGAAATTAGATTTAACAAGCTAAGAGAAATTGCTCAATATCAAATGAATATACTGAATGATAAAAATCTTCTGAAATCATTAAAAAAGTTTTCAGAAGAGACATACATCAAAGAACAAAAACGAATTGATAAAAAATAAAATTTATAACATGATTGATTTTTCAAATACACAATTAGACAAACTTATTGTTCACCGAGTTGGAAATCAACTTAGAGATGAAAAATATTTTGTATCAGAACATCTTATAGACGTTGATGAAGCCTTAAATGATTTATTAATAAAATATTTCTGTAAATCATTCATAGCTTATACAGAAACATTTCATTTTGTGCATAATTTAGAATTAGCTTATAATGAAATAAATGGTATAGTAAAAAACATCTTTGATAGTCCAGAAATATTTTATAAAAACTCGGTCAGTATTTTAAAACATTTATACGAACAATCAAATCACCCACATATTAAGTCAGGCGACTTATTTGTATGTGTTTTTAAAAACATAATCTTTAACAATGAAGAAGTATCAGCAATAGCTATTTTTAAATCCGAAAATACAAATCAAATTATTATAAATAAAGAAACAGGAATTAGCATAAAAAAAATAGACAAAGGTTGCTTGATTTTAAACACAGAGCCGAAAGATGGTTATAGAATATTAAGTATAGACAATAATAGTTATGATGCTGAGTATTGGAAAAAAAACTTTCTTAGCATAGATTTTATTAAAGATGATAATTTTGAAACAAAGAATTATATTAACTTATGCAAATCATTTGCAAAAGAAATAATTGCAAAAGAAGTAGGAAAAAAAGAACAAATAGATTTTTTAAGTCAGTCTGTTAATTATTTTGAAAACAACGAACATGCTGATACAGATGATTTTAATCAAACAATTTTTGGAGACGATGAAACCATAAATAAGTTCAATACATACAAAGCAAAATATGAAGAAGAAAACGACCTACAAATTGCAGAAGATTTTGAAATTTCAAAATCTGTTTTAAAAAAACAAAAACGAACAATAAAGAATTTTATAAAACTTGATACTAATATTCAGATAAAACTTGATTTTAAAGATCCTGATGCAAGTAACAAATTTGTTGAAAAAGGATTTGATAAAAAAAAGAATATGTATTTTTATAAAGTATTTTTTAATAACGAAATAAATTAAATTATGGCAGGTGAATGGTCAAAAGCAATAGGCGAAAAAGGAGAAGAAATAGTAGAGTTCTTT
>JAOZTW010000850.1 GCA_029938985.1 Bacteroidales bacterium
CGCTCCCTGCAAGCTAATTTCTTGCATATAATTCAAAAATTTATTAACATTTTCTTCTGTATTGACCATAAATTTGTCTTGCCACCAAAAAGTTTCCGCATTAAACAATAATACTGAAAATTTTTTAATTGCATCACGATTATAATTCAAAGTTTTTTCTGCAATTTTTAACCAGATATTAAACTTATCGGGATTGGAACTCAGCGAAATATCAAGCATTAAGATAGCATTTTCTTCAACAGAATTATTTATTATTGGTAGATTTGCATTAAATGTTGCGGCGAAATATTGTTCTGTTTCACTTTCATTGGTGTTTAAAACAATGTTTTGAAGGTTTTTATATTTCACACTTATAGTTTCTGTTTTTGGATTTTCAAAATGGGCATATTTTCTATTATCTTGTTTACTTATATTTTCATTAGGATTTATTGTAGAACTAACTCCCGAAATATCAGCTACATCTAAGTCAACAGTAAGTGGAGTTTCCGAAATAGGAATATCTAGTTCGTAAATCCAACTGTTTTTTAAATCTATCAAATTAAGGTCGTATCCAATAACTATTCTATGTAATTTGTTTGGCATAAGTGGATAAACTCTACAGTTAAACACATCTGCACCAGCCCATTCCATTAAAGCAGGATCAACTCTACGTTGAGTAGTTTGTCTATATGCAAACAAGGCTTTTTCTTTTGGTACAATAATCGCCTCCTTAACATTTCCCACATTAGAACGTTGTTTCATTATTTCCTCTGGAGTAAATTCTGCTTTATTTTGTTGATAGTCAAAAAAAGATAGTGGGTTTATTGTATCATTACTTTGATTGTTTTTATCTAAATATATTGTTTCTCCAAAAGCAAAAAAATAAGGATTTGCTCCGTTTGGTAATCTGAGTTTAAAAGTTCCTTCCACTTGCCAATCTCTATCATTATAATAAAAAACATCTATAAGAACCCTTGCTCTAAAACCGTCAATTTTTACAGCAATTTGTGTTCCTTTTAATTCAAGTTGCTCACTATCACCTATAAACAAACTTGAAGCATTAATTAATTTGTCTGAACGTTTCCATGTTTTGGTACTATCAGGAGCTTCTTCTTTTTTATTTTCAGATATAGATTCGCCAGCTACATCGCTCTCAACCTCCATTTTAGATTCTTCCATATCAGCTATCATAGAGTCGCCCTGACGATTATTTTTCATACTACATGATGCTGCAAACAAGAGAAATACTACAATATATACATTTAATAAAATTTTTAATTTTTTCATAGTTTTTTAAAATTTAAAATTAGGTAGGTAACTGAAAATTTGGAGTTTGTTAATTAATTATTAGAACATATAAAACAAATAAAAGACCATTTAAATTTGTTTATTTTGTTTATTTCTTTTTATAAAGGCAACTCCAAGCTATAACTGGACGGAAGACTATGTTTTACTAATATTTTAATTATTAGCATATTACTCAAGGACTACTAATTGGGTGTTTGTTTTCTGAAAAAACGAGTCCAAATTATCCATAACAGAATAATTATTCCATAAGTCAAATATTGAAAAACTATATGATGGTTAAAATCAAGGTGTTGAGGACAGCAATTCTCAATTAGAACCAAAGCAAGTATTCTTACAATATTTACAAAAACAAAAAATAAAATACCAAATGGTACATACCATAACTTTGATTTTACTTTAGCAGGATATGCTAAAATAAAACCAGCAAATACTCCAATTACATTTCGTCCTAAACATCCTCTATCCAAATGAACTCCATAAGAGCCAACAACTTTTATTGTTTTTCCGTAAATTTCAATATCATAACCAAAAATTGAAAGGAAGATTTTTGATAGCAACAATTGTGTATTTGTTAAAATATATGTTCCCTCTTCATAAAAATAATCTATAAAATTAGTATCTCTTAAAAATTTATAGAACAAATACCATATTGCAAATAAAATAGTTGCATTAATAGCAAACCTTATAAATTGATGCAATTCTATGTATTTATTTCTATAAGATTTTAATTGTTCCATTCAAAAAAATATGTAATTGAGAGTTTTGAATACTATCTAAGAAGTAAGTATCCATACAAAAGTTTTTACCTGTTTATATATTTGTAACATACTTAATAA
>JAOZTW010000235.1 GCA_029938985.1 Bacteroidales bacterium
GGATTTTAAAATAATCAAAATAACGCAGTAATTTGCATTTATGAAAAATGCCTAAAATTAAATTCGTAAACCTATAAAATAGCCACCCCAAAACTGTTGTAACTTATTAGATTTTTCGTTTTGATTAAAAAATATATGGTTTGATGATTTAACAAATTCAACTGTTTGTTCGTTGTTTTCTTTTGCAGAATGAAAGTTGATTGAAAAACCAGTTGTAAGATGTAACTTTTGGTATAATTTTATGTCGAGACTAAATGTGCTTTTGTAAAAAACATAAGGGTTGTTTATCCACCAGTTATCATAACATAGGTGATTGCGAGTTACGTCTATGTTTGTAGAAATAATTTTATTAAAAATATATTTGCTACCCAAGCCATATCCAAAAGTCCAAGCAAACTCTCCAAAAGGCTGAATACCTGCACTATAAATATTATAAAAATAACTTGTTCCGCTTTTGTAAGATATATTAGTTTTTATAATTTCGTTATAGCTTAATTCAAACACATGATAGCCATGCTTAACTCTGTTGAACAATCCTAATGAAATACCAGAACTTGAATCACAGAAATTTAGAATACCTATTTGCATACCATTATTGTTTTTGGCATAGTTAATCACACTCGCAAATTGAATAGCTTTTAAATCTTCGAGACATAAATTAGCACAAGAGGCTATTTGAGCTCCAGTAAAATCGCCTTCCACAAAATTAATAAGAGCACCAGCTTGCATTCCTTTTGCGTTTTTTAAAACAACATTTGATAAAGCACTAATTTGCACTCCTTCAAACTCTCCAAGCGAAGTGTTATTTCCAATTGAAAATTGAACTCCCTGTACGCTACTTCCACAAAGATTAAAAAAAGAAGTCATTTGAATACCTTTTAGTCCCTCAAAAGCAATATTAGACATGCCAGCTAATTGTGTTCCTTCCGATTTTTTATTAGTAATATTTGATATTCCTGCAATTTGCCATCCCTTAAAACCACTGTTGGCAAAATTACCAACAAAAGTAATTTGAGAACCCATAACTGTATTAATTCCAATATTTGCAATTCCCGCTAATTGAATACCTGTTACCGTTTTTTCTGTAATATTAGCAAAACCAGCCATTTGTATTCCTTCTAAATTTTGTACCACATAATTATTAAAACCAGAAAACTGATAACCATACATATTACCTTTTGTTATATTAGAAATTGAAGATATTTGAGCCCCGTTTACGTTGTCCCAAACTACATTATTAATGCCTGCAATTTGAATTCCGTTTGTTTTTTGTAAATTTACGTTTGTAAGTCCTGCTATCTGAAGACCTTTAAGTTGTCCGCCCACAATATTTCCAAGACCAGCAAATTGAAATCCTCTTACATTTGTTTTCACAATATTAAACAATCCTCCAATTTCAATTCCGTCCACAGCTCTGGAATATCCTGCTAATAAGTTTATAGATAGATTATTAGTTATAATTCCTGAAATATTTCTATTAGTTCCAATTGTAGGTAGTATGGAAAATTGAAAAGTTTTTTTATTATTTATGTGTTTTAAATTTTCCGAATTTATTACTGTTTGTTGAGGAATAATTATTGCAGGTATAAATTTCTCTTCAAGCACAGGAGCTTTGGTAATATACTTGTCTTTTGGTATTTCTGCAATTTTCACAGGCTCTATTGGATATAAATTCACATCAATAGAGTTTTGTTTATTTTTAACAAAAATTATTGTGTCATTAAATCCCGATTTGCTGAAATTCAAGGCAATTGATTTCTCATTTGAAACAATTGGTAGGCTATAATATCCTAATTCGTTTGAGAGTCTGGTAGTTGTTTTGGCAGTATAAAAAACACTAACATTTTCAATTTTTTCTCCATTTTTAATATTAGCAATAGTGCCAGCTATAATCCATTTGTTTTTTTTAGCTTGATTAATTTGTTTATCTTCAAAAAGAATAATATAATTTCCTGTAACACTATATTTTATTGATTTATTAAATATTTTATCAAGACAATCCTTAACTTTTGTGTTTTGTACAACAATGTTAATTTTTTTATCAGTATTTATTATTTCCGAATTGTACGAAAACTTTACATCAGTCTTTTGTTCAATCTGTTTAAGCACATCTTTGGTCGCTTGATTGTTTGCCGAAAGCGAAATTTTTCTTTCCAAAGGATTTTCTTGAGCATAAAGCTGATTTATTCCAAAAATAAAACAAATAAATATTAATATACAGTATTTTCTCACGTTTTTGAAATTTGATTATCGCATTCTAAAATTTCTAAGTATTCTACAAAAATGTAAAATTGACATGTTTTATTAATAGTTTACATTTATTTGAAACATGTTCAATTATTTTATAAATAATTGTATTTTAAGGTGTAAACCAATTCTTAATTCCTAATTCCTAATTTATTATATAAACTCCCTCTGTTTTTTCAATATTCAAATTAAATGTAAGGCTAATAATATTTAGAATTTCGTCTATGCTATTGTTTTCAAATGAAGTAGTTAAAAGTAGATTCTCTTTTTCTTTATTTGCTATTTTGACAGATATATTATAATTTTTTTCAAGTATTTTAACTACACTTTTTAAGTCCATTTTATCAAACACCAATTTTTTATTTTTCCAAAATAAGTCATTCTCATTTTCCTTAACTTTAGTATTTTCAATTTTTGATGGTTTTTTGTGTGTTTTATTTACTACTCCCTTATCGCCAGCCACTAATATTACAAACGATGTGTCCAAACTAACAGAGTCAATGGTAAATAATTTTACTTTTCCTGTTTTTACAAGAACAGATATTTGTTCATCTTCTGGATTTGCTTTTATATTAAAAGAAGTACCAATTACTTGAATATAAGCATAATTCATTTCAATAATAAATGGTTTTTCTTTATCATAACTAATATCAAAAAAAGCTTCTCCTTCTAATTTCACATTACGTTTGTCCTTAGAAAATTCCTTTGGATATTCTAATTTTGCATTTTTATTTAAAGTAATTATTGAGCCATCAGCAAGCATATTTGTGGAAACAGAATCTAGTGTTTCAAACGAAAGCATTTCCTTTTCTTTATTTGAGTTGAAAAATACAGTCCAAATCCCAACCAATATTAATAAGGTGGCCACAATTCCTATTGAATAAAATATTTTTCTTTTTGCTTTAAATTGTCTTGTTCTATTTTCCTGAAAATTAATTTTATTAGAAACTTTATTCCAAGCTACATTTGTATTAAAATCAGGAACTTTTTCGCTATCCAAAAAATTTGTTTTACTAACTTTTTTGGTAGCTCCCCAAGTATTTTTTATTTGTTCAAAATATTCCTTATTTTTTTTAGATTTGTTCAACCAATTTTCAAAATCCAACTTTTGAGAATCATTTATCTCATCTAACAAATAAAGCATAATTTTCTCATCTGTAGTATGTTCAATGTTTTTTTTCATGTTTTTTTGTTTACATATATAAGACAATTAACTATTGTTTTACCCCTATTAATTAATGAAATTTAATTTAAATTCAGTTGAAATTCGGTTGAAAAACAGTTAATATTCAGTTGAAATTCGGGTTAAATTCAGTTGAAAATCGGTTGAAAAACAGTTAAAATTCAGTTAAAATTCAGTTGAAATTCAGTTGAAATTCAACTGTTTATTTCTTCAGTTTTTAATAGTCTCCAAGAGTTTCTTCAAGTTGCGAAAGTGCAATTTTTGTTTGTTCATCGTTTGGAGCTACACCATGCCATTTATTTGTTCCCATCATAAAATCTACTCCCATACCCATTTCTGTTTTCATTAATATTATAGTGGGTTTTTTTTGCATAGTTTGTTCTTTGGCTTTTTTTAGAGTAGAAACAATTTTTTCCATGTCGTTTCCATCTGTTTCCAAAACATTCCAACCAAAAGCTAACCATTTAGCTTTCAAATCTCCAAGACTAAGAACCTGATCAGTTGTGCCATCAATTTGTTGTTTGTTATAATCAACAATTGCAATTAAATTGTCCACTTTTTTGGCACTTGCAAACATTGCAGCTTCCCAAATTTGTCCTTCTTGCAATTCTCCATCTCCCATCAAAACAAAAATTAGGTTTTTATCATTGTTAAGTTTTTTCGACAAAGCACTTCCAATGGCTGTAGAAAGTCCCTGCCCCAACGAACCCGATGCAATTCTCACACCTGGTGTTGCATCTAATGAGCTTGGATGACCTTGTAGTCTTGAACCAACTTCCCTCAAAGTATATAATTCTTTTTTAGGAAAATAACCAGAATGTGCCAATACACTATACCAAACAGGAGCTATATGTCCAATTGATAAAAAGAAAATATCTTCGTTCTTTCCATCAATATCAAATGATTTTGGGTTGTGGTTCATTACATCGAAATAAAGTGCTACCATTAAATCGGCACAACCAAGTGAACCACCTGGATGTCCTGATTTAGACTTATTTACCATTCTAATTATATCACGTCTAACTTGTGATGCAGTTTTTTGTAAATCTGAAATATTTGTCATTTTTTAGTTAATTATATATTTAATAAATTTTATTATTAAAATTTGATAAAAAATATTAAAAAAAAATAATAATTAAACTATTAATTTTCAACAGCAAATCAAAATAATATGTTAAATAATTTTGCAAAGATAAAATTTATTATCTTTTATTAAAAAAAAATTATAATTTTGTCTTTTTGAACAATAAAAAATTTCACCTTTAAAAATATTATTAGCGAAAATGAAATAATAAGTAACTCCAGAATACGCCGTTTTTTTGTTCTTCTATTATTTTAATAAATCTGCAAATAGTGAGCTATTTTATGACTTTTTAAAATTTTAAAAAGGGCAAAATAAACAAGTAGGTTGGGCTTAGTTATTTTTTCTTTTCACCTTAAAAATAATAGGGTTTGTTTTAATATGAAAAATAAGCCTTAATTAAGTTACTATTTTTTAAAAATTGGTAGCGTAAATTAATGGGGGGACTAAACTAATTTTTATATAAAAATGGAACTCCAAGCTCCAGCGTGGAGGAAGACTATGTTTTGCTAAAGATATAATTATTAGCATATTATATAGGTCGCCAATTCTACGTTTCTCCAAACTGGAGCTTGGAGTTACATTTAAGTCGCCATTAATTTATGCTATCCAAAAATTTATATTTTGTTAGGCATATTAGTGAAAAGAAATAATATCAAACAGATATTTAACAAAAATTACCAATCTGACAAAAATAAATGAGTGCATATCATGAGCTTGGTTAGTCAGTCTTTTGAGCTTGCTTTACATCGCAAAAACAAATAATTAATTATTAAAAATTAAAATTAAAATTTATGGCATTAAAATGTGGAATTGTAGGTTTAACAAACATAGGAAAAACAACTATATTTAACTGTTTTTCAGACACAAAAGCACAAGTAACAAACTATAGTTTTAGTACATCTAAATCAAATATTGGTATGGCATTTGTGCCAGACAGCCGTCTTAATGTGTTAGATAAAACTAAAAAAACTGAAAAAATTATTCCTACAACAGTAGATTTTGTAGATATTCCTGGCTTGGCAAAAGGGTCAGGTAGTGGTGAGGGTATTGGAAATAGTTTTTTGAACGATGTGAGAAATGTTGATGCTCTTATTCATGTTATTAGATGTTTTGAAGACGAAAATATTCAACATACCGAAGGTTCAATTGATCCTGTGAGAGATATAGAAATATTAAATTTTGAACTTCAACTAAAAGATTTAGAATCGGTTACTAAAAAGATAGCTAAACTTCAAAAATTAATTAAAATTGGAGATAAAGATGCAAGAAAAGCAAAAGAAATAATGCTTGTTTACAAAGAACATATAGAAAATTTTGAAAACGCAAGCACAGCCCCTGTTAGTGAAGACGATAAAGCGTATGTAAAAGAATTGGCTTTACTAACAATGAAACCTTTTTTATATGTTTGCAATGTAGATGATGATTCGGCTTCAACAGGAAATAAATACTCAAAAGCAGTTGAGGAGTCATTAAAAGACACTGGTGCCGAGGTTATAACAATTGCTGCACAACTTGAAGCAGAAATAACAGAATTAGACAAAGAAGACCAAAAAGATTTTTTGGACGACGCAGGCTTAACCGAACCAGGTGTAAATAAATTAATTCATTCTGCCTATAGTTTGTTAAATTTGCAAACATTTTTTACTGTAGGTCCAAAAGAAATTAGAGCTTGGACAATAAAAAAAGGAATGAGTGCACCCGAAGCTGCAGGAGTTATTCATAGTGATTTGAAACGTGGCTTTATTAGAGCAGAGGTGATGAAATACGATGATTATACAACACTTGGTTCTGAGCAAGCTTGTAAAGAAAATGGTAAATTTAAAGTTGAAGGAAAAAATTACATTGTAGCGGAAGGAGATATTATGCATATCAGATTCAATGTATAAATAAACAAAATCCAATTTTAATACCATATTTACATTTTTTTTTTAGCATAACTAATAATTAATCAAATAATAATTCGTTATATTAAGGAATGATTGCATGTAGATAATTGTCAATTATTATGTACATTATTCTTTAATAACTTTTAAACTTAAATTTATGAAAAAAAAATATTTATTTTTATTTATCCTAATATTGCCGTTTTTTTTTACATCATGTAAAAAAAAGGGAAAAGTAGAGGTTGTAGATAAAGGGCATTTTGTAAATAGTTGCACTGCACCTTTCTCTGTTGAGTTTTTCTTAGATATAACTTATCAGCCGAGTGAAATAAGTACAACTTGGGATTTTGGTGATGGTACTAATTCAAATGATAAAGAACCTGTTCATATTTACACCGAACCTGGTGTTTATACTGTAAAACTGTTAATTGAAAATTATCAAACTGTTGTAGAAGAGACTATGATAGTTAACATAAATTCGGACACTGTTGATATTGTTTCAAATTTTGACTACGAGGCTATTTTTAACATGGTTGCACCCACAGAAATCCAATTTAATAATTATTCTAATTATGCAACATCGTATTTTTGGGATTTTGGAGATGGAAAAGGTTCTGTTGATATTTCCCCAACTCATATATACTATACGGCAGGTACTCAAAGAGTTGTATTGAGTTCAATATGTGCTGGCGACACTACTAAAAGTGTTTATGATGTTGTAATTGAAGAGCCTCCACAAAGTTTATATATTGATGAAGTAGTTATTTGGCTATCAACAGGAATAGGACATCAATTTTCGTTAGAGTATCATTATGGTATTTTTGAAGAATCACCTTCTGGCTTAGGATTAATTGCACCTTCTGATTTTCCAATGAATTGGGTAATTGGAGAAAAACTTTTTTTCTTTGATGGAAATTATGACAACGAGGTAATTAGCTTTGATATATGGGACGAAACAACAAATACACGTGTTTACTCTTTTCAAACAACAACTAATAAACTCGCTACCCAACACTATCCTGAAGTTTTTGTTTGGGACGATGGAAGCGGTTATGCGGCAGAAGTATATTTTTCTTATCAATAAATAAAAAGACATTTTTTTAATAATTTAAAACTATGAGTTGTTAAAATATTGGCATTTTTCATAAATGCAAATTACTGTGTTATTTTGATTATTTTAAAATCCTCA
>JAOZTW010000236.1 GCA_029938985.1 Bacteroidales bacterium
AAATAAAAAGAGTTCCTATTGTTTTTGTAGGAAAAGAACCGTATATAACAAAAATATAAATTATTAAAAAAGGAGGTAAAAAAATGAAAACAGAATCAATGTTTCCTAATGCGAGGATTCCTTATGGCACTTGGGGGAGCAGTTATTTCCCCTCATGGCAAACATCTGCATTAGCCGAAGTAAATATTGGACAATTTGCTGGAGAAGCTATGGCAAAGATACTTGGCAAGAAAAAAGTTGCCAGAGACGAATTAGAATATCTTGTGATTGGCTCAACTGTACCATATCACTGGAAGTTTTGGAACGCACCACTTATTGCAAGTTGTATGGGACAACGAATACCAGGTCTTCACATGGAACAAGCATGTGCAACGGGCTTAAACACAGTTATTTTTGCAGGTTCTCAAGTAAACACGCAATCAAGCGATGTGGTGGGAGTGCTAAATTTTGATAGAACAAGCGATTCGCCTGTTGGAGTGTTTCCTGAACGTCGTTCATACCGACGAACAGAAGTGCTTGCAGATGTTTGGGATAACTTTGGTTTTGACCCATCAACAGGAAAATCTATGTTGCACACCGCAGGAGCAGCTGCTCGCAAATATAAAATTAATAGAGCTGAGGTTGACGAACTTACATATTTAAGATATGTTCAATATTTTGATGCAAAAGAGTCAGGAATATTTAACGACATAATGTTTCCTTTTGATATTTTAAATCTGCAAGGAAAAAAAATTGGTACAGTAAACGATGATTTAGGTATTCGTAAAATTTCGTTAAATTCAATAAGAGCAATGCGTGAATTAGAAACCTGTGTTACAAGCGGAGGACAAACTCATGCGGCAGATGGTATGGCTTGTTTATTAGTAACTTCACCAGGAAAAGCTAAAGAATTAAGTCCAAAACCAGAAATTGACATTCAATTTATTGCTAAAGCGGAAGTTAGAACACTACCCGGCTTAATGCCAGAAGCCCCAGGAATGGCAGTGCAAAAATTATTACAACGTACAGGCTTAACAATGGACGATATGACAGTTGTAAAAAGTCATAATCCATTTGCAGTAAATGATGCTATCTTCTCTAAAATGAC
Source organism: Bacteroidales bacterium (assembly GCA_029938985.1). GTDB lineage: Bacteria > Bacteroidota > Bacteroidia > Bacteroidales > JAOZQN01 > JAOZQN01. Next base: position 1,088 of record JAOZTW010000236.1, read on the forward strand.
AGGATATTCTTGGGAAAAAATGAATAAAACAGGTTGTTCGCTCGTTTGGGGACACCCACAAGCCCCTACTCTAACAAGACTACTAATAGAATCATTTGAAGAGGCAGTTAGTCTTGGAGGTGGATACATATTAAACTTTGGTTGTGCGGCAGGCGATGTTGGTATAGCTTCAATATTCAAATTAAATTAAGGAGATAATTATTATGAAAAAACAAATGAGGCAATCGACACTTGAGACATTAGGGCTTGGTTCGGTTTTAGATATTTTTATCAATGGAAAACTTCCTGTTACAGCTAACGAACTGGTTGATAAAGTATTTGGTACAGCAGAAGAAAGAGGCTCTTTGGTTATTTCGGGAGCAAACGGTATTGTAGGAGCAGGCAAAGCAATGCAATTAGGTTCAAGACTTCAAGAATTTGATGTGCCAGTTGTAGCACTTGATTTTCCTGGTGTTTCCGACGGTATTGCAAAAAAATATACAGGGCTTGTTGGAGCTTTTGGCAGAGAAAATGCCAATCAAATAATGGGGAATATTATTAAACTGTCGTATGATGGAAAATCATTACCAAAAGGTTTGGCTGGTTACAAACCACGCTTTTTACTTGAGGCTATTCCTGAAATTTTGGAAGTAAAAAAACAACATTATAAAATGTTTAGAGATGAATTTCCTGACATTAAGATAAAATCAGTAACTTCAGGATTTCCAAGTTCTTCCTTAGGGGTTGGAGTGGCACACCCTGCTTTTCCTCACGAAATTAACAAAGTTTGGGAAATCGTAGAGGAACAGCCCTCTGATAGTACAAAATTATTGTGGGCTTTAGGTATGATACCTATGAACGTGAGTGATGATTGGGCTTTTGTATTAGATGTACTTTTTTGTGGTATAACTTCAGCGGCTACAAGATATTGTGACTCAACTAATATGCCCTACTGGAAAGCCGATAAGTATGTGAGAAAATATCTTGGTTGCAATCCATTTAGAGCACATGATGCTATTGGTGCAACTGGTGCTAACTTTTTGACATGGTCTTGTTTACATCATCTTGGAGAACATTATGGCGATTTATTCACTCCATCGGCTTCGCTTGTAGAAAAGAAAGACAGTGGAATGAATTGGTATCCATTAAATCATTTTCGTCCTTTGGTAGATTGGGCTATGAATGAAGATGATAAAAAAGAATTTGACGCTTGGGTGCTTGGAGGAATAATTCAAATGACAAGTTTAATGCTACACGAAAACAGGTCGCACCTTTCACAAATGAATCTAATTGGCGAAATTTGTGCTCAATTCAAAAGTGGTGTTATTGCCATGATTCGTGAACTTGGTGCAGATAAAGCTTGTGAACTTGTGAATGAATATCATAAACTACATCCAGAAGCAAAAGAAAGTGCTTGGTATCCTGAAGTATTTGAAAATATAGATTCGCCTGAATGGCAACAACTTTATGTAAATGCCGAACACGATGGAAAAGTTGGTGTAATTTCTATAAATAGAGAAAGTTATAACCATGATGTTGATAAAGAACTAAACAGAGCGATTGATTGGTTAAATTCTGAAAATATTAATAGTATTATTGTTACTGGCGATTTTCATTTTTCTACTCAAATGGTTGGTGCTGACACTACCGACTTTTTTGCAGCTATTGAAGACACTTCAAAAGGTATTGAAATTTCGGCTACTTGGTCTGCCACTGCAAGACGATTGTATAGTGATTTTGATATTTCGGTAGGTTATATTAATGGAAAAAGATGTCTTGGTGGATATCTTGAATTAATGATGCACTGCGACTATCTTATTGCTGAGGATAATACAACTCTTGGAATGCCAGAAGTTACTCTTCCAGTAATTCCAGGAATGGAGGGTTGTCATTGGTTGTTCCGAAAAATGAATGAAGCTGATTATCCAAAATTACTTACAATGTTACTTACAGGAAAATCTGTTAAAGCGAAAAGAGCTGTTGGTTGGTTAACCGATTTTACTGGTTCTACACAAGATTGTATTAAAATGGCGTGGAAACTTGCAAATGGGGAAAATAAAGATGTTATAAAAAGAGAAATTAATGAAAATGGTTTGGAAAGCATAGCAAGTAATATTCCTGAATTTGATAATTTTGGAGACGAATCTCTTGCTTTTACAAGAGAAGCAATGACCAACTGTATTGTTAATTCTTGTGAGGCAAATATTAAAGACGCTCTCGCAATTCAAGCAAATATTTCTGGAAATTTCATGACCACAAAACAATTTAAAAAAGGAACTATTGGAACTATTTATGCAAAAACTTGCTTGGTTTAATTCAGTTGAAATTCAATGGAAATTCAGTGGAAATTCAGTAGAAAGTAGTTGGTACTTTTTATCAGTTGCCACGTGCTTTAGCTCGTTGTTACATGAAACACTATCAAGGTAGCTTTAGTCCAATTTGTTTTTTATCAGTTGCCATGTACAGGGTTTGTTCATAAAAAAAGTAGCCCCAAGCTCCAGCTTGGAGAATCAACGAATAGGCTACCAATCAAGTAATTTGCATAAAGTGTCTACGATTATTCTACGTTTCTCCAAGCAGGAGCTTGGAGTTACATTTCTGTTTTATTAATAAATATTATTTAATTTAAAGAAAAACAAAGACTTAGGTAAGGCTTTATTTTTTTCATGAACAAACCCTGTATTACAACCGAATTTCATTTTTTATGAATTTAAAAACATTATCAAAAACACTTGGACCAGGTTTACTTTGGGCTGGTGCAGCAATCGGTGTCTCACACTTGGTGCAATCTACAAGAGCAGGTGCCTCTTTTGGTTTTGAATTGGTTTGGTTAATTATACTTATAAATCTGTTGAAATATCCATTTTTTGAATTTGGACCGAGATATGCCGCAGCAACTGGCAAAACATTAATAGATGGTTACAACAAACTTGGCAAATGGGCAGTAATATTATACGCCGTAGTTACTATTTCTACAATGTTTACAGTTATTGCTGCAGTAAGTTCTGTTACAGCTGGTTTGTTTTCTAAAATATTTAAATCTTCATTATCGCCTCTTATGTGGCAAATTATAGTGCTTGCAGCAACTACCATTTTTGTTGCTATTGGACGATTTTCTGTTTTAGATAAATTAATGAAAATAATTATTATAACTCTAAGTATATCAACAATTTTTGCTGTTATTGCTGCATTTTCAAAAGGTTTTAATCCAAAACCAGATTTATTAACTCATTTTGATTGGAATAATTCTTCAAATATTATTTTTTTGATTGCAATAGCTGGTTGGATGCCTTCTGCTATTGACATATCTGTTTGGCACTCTGTGTGGACAATTGCAAAAAAAGAATCTTCTTCTTATACTCCTAAAGTGAAAGAATCAATATTTGATTTTAATGTAGGTTATATTGGTACAGTTATTTTATCATTGTGTTTTTTATCATTGGGAGCATTAACAATGTACGCCTCTGGCAACGAACTATCTACTAAGGCTGTAGCTTTTTCTGGACAATTAATAAAACTTTTTACTTCGGGACTTGGAGAGTGGAGTTATTTAATTATTGCCATTGCAACGCTCGCCACAATGGTAAGCACCACAATCACCTGTTTAGATGCTTATCCAAGAGTTTTAAAACCTACTTCCGAAATTTTAATACCAAAATTGAAATCTAAAAATAAGTTTATGCACTATTTTTGGTTAACAATTATTGTTTTGGGTGCATTAACAATTCTAATATTTTTCATGAAAGATATGTCAACATTAATTGATTTTGCAACAATAATGTCGTTTATTACTGCTCCAATTTTGGGCTATTTGAATTATAAATCAATAACATCAGATGATGTGCCAGATGAACACAAACCAAAATTATGGTTAAAAATACTTAGTTGGGTAGGTTTGGTTGTATTATCACTATTTAGTTTGTATTTTATTTACATAAAAATATTTTAATGATATACTAATAAAAAAATTTGTTATTTGAATTAGTTCGTAAATTAATGGAGATTTAACAAAATTTGGCGTTTCTCACAAGTATCAATTTCTTCGTTATTTTTGAAATATTAAAATGCTCATTTACAAAGGTAAACTTTAATTTTTCATAATATCTTTCGAGATTTATTATTGCTAAATTATAAATGCCAGTGCTTTCAAATGAATAGTTATCAGGGCATAAATCTTTGTAAACATTAATGTCTTGATTTACCTTTTTTTCAAAACTGTTTAAAGAATTATCAGTTATTCTAACTTCATTGTCAATGTCTTGAATTGGGGCATTCAGCGAAAAACTAAATTGAATTATTGTTAAAAGTATGATAATAGGAAAAATTGGTTTTTTTATTGTTTTTAATGATTTCATATTTTTATTATTTAGTTTGCCTTAACAAGTCGCTTAAAGTTACTTATTTTTACTTTTTTACTGAAAAGTCGGGAAAACTTTTTTGTAATATCCATCTATTTGATACTCATAGTAATAAACAATTTACTTGATTTTTATTAATCAGTTTTTAATATTTAGACAAACAGTTTTTCCAACTATTCTGTATATTATAGAAATAAATACAAATACGTTGATTTTTTATGTCAATTTTATATGCAAAATATGTTGTAAAGACAAGGCATGCCTTGTCTCTACGGCAAGTTGTACAGCAAATTGTATGTTTTTAATATTGCTGAAAAGTTTTCCCAACTTTTCAGTTTTTTACTTAGCATAATTTATAGCACGTTTTTCTCTAATAACAGTAATTTTTACTTGTCCTGGGTAAGTCATTTCTTGTTGAATTTGTTTTGCAATATCATAAGAAAGTGTTTCTGCGTCTTTGTCAGATACTTTATCGCTACCAACAATAACTCTTAGTTCTCTACCTGCTTGAATAGCATAACTTTTAGTAACACCTTTATATCCTAATGCAAGTTTTTCTAAATTTTCTAATCTTTGAGCATACGAGTCAATTATTTCTCGTCTTGCACCTGGTCTTGCTCCCGAAATTCCATCACAAATTTGCACCAATGGAGCATACATAGAAGTCATTTCAAGTTCCTCGTGATGAGAACCTATGGCGTTACACACAATAGCTTTTTCTTTAAATTTTTCGGCAACTTTCATTCCATATAATGCGTGAGGCATTTCTGTTTCTTCTTCTGGTACTTTTCCAATATCGTGAAGTAAACCAGCTCTTTTAGCTATTTTTGGATTCAATCCAAGTTCTGCCGCCATTATAGCACATAGCTTGGCTGTTTCAATTGAGTGATGTAAAAGGTTTTGACCATAAGAAGAACGATATTTCATTTTTCCAATAATTCTCATTAATTGAGCATTAATTCCATGTATTCCAAGGTCAATACAAGTTCTTTTTCCAAGATCCATAATTTCCTCTTCCAATTGTTTTTTTGTTTTTCTCACAATAGATTCTATTCTTGCTGGGTGTATTCTACCATCAGCAACAAGCTGATGTAGAGCAAGTCGTGCTGTTTCTCTTCTAAGCGGATCAAAACTTGACAATACAATAGCTTCGGGTGTGTCATCTACTACAATTTCAACTCCTGTGGCTGCTTCTAATGTTCTAATATTTCGTCCTTCTCTTCCAATTATTCGTCCTTTAATTTCATCGTTATCTATGTGAAAAACAGTAATAGAATTGTTTGCTGCAACATCGCTACCAATTCTTTGCATAGTTTTTATAACAATATTTCTTGCCTCTTCGTTTGCAGTAAGTTTTGCTTCTTCAACTATTTCGTTTACATGGGTCATTGCGTCCATTTTTGCCTCGTCTTTAAGAGATTCGATAAGTTGCAATTTAGCTTCTTTTTCAGACATTCCTGCAATAGATTCCAGTTTTTGTACCTGAGATTTAAACAATTTGTTTAAATCAATATTTTTTTTATCTAAAATAGAAATTTGAACATCTAAATTTTGTTTTATTACATTTATTTCTTTCTTTTTTAGTTCAAATTGTTTCAGTTTTTTTTGAAATTCATTCTTTTTAATATTAATATTACCTTCAAATTGTTTTAATTTTTTTTCGTATTTTCTGAGATTGCTGTTTCTATTATTTACTTGTGTTTCATGATCTGTCTTCAATTGCAAATATTTTTCTTTCGATTCTAATATTTTATCCTTTTTCAAAATATTTGCTTCTAATTTAGCTGCTTTTAGTATGCTTTCTGCTTTTTTGTTGAAATTTTTTATTTTTAAAAAATAACCAATTGCAACACCTCCAATTAGTGCCAGTATTACTACCGCAACATAAGGTATTATATTTGAAATTATTGATATTAACATTTTAGTATTGATTTTAAGGTAATTATACAATTATATTTAGTTTTTGATTGAATATTTAATAATGAAAATAATAATTATTGTTTGAACAAAAAAACGGTGTAATCTATAGTTACTTATTATTTTATTTTCACTTAGATATTTTTGGCGTTTTTCACGAGTATCAATTTCCTCGTTACTTTTGAAATATTAAAATGCTCATTTACAAAGGTAAACTTTAATTCTA
>JAOZTW010000851.1 GCA_029938985.1 Bacteroidales bacterium
AGCATTTTAATATTTCAAAAGTAACGAAGAAATTGATACTCGTGAAAAACGCCGATAAGTTCTATCAATAGATATTGCTAATCCTCCTGTTGCGTCCTGTACAATAAGTGTTTTATAATAATTCCCCTCTTGGTCTGAGGATATTACATTAGCTCCAATTATGTAATCCTCAGTTATTTATACCACAGTACTGCTACCATCAAATAGAGTTTTAAGTTCTTTGATAGTATAATTTGTTGTAAGACTAACATCTATACAGTCTCCAGGTGGCGGGTTAAATGTGTCTCTTACACAGCTTGTTGTATTAATTACAAACAACAATATTATTGATAAAATTAAATAATTATTTGGTTTCATTTTTATATATAAATTTTGGATTTTAAATGTATCTTAGTGAAAATAAAATAATAAATAACTCCAGAACAAGTTAAAATCGTCAATAGTTTGTTTTAATATGCCTTAATAAAAAACAAAAAAACGGTGTGTCTTGGAGCTTCTTATTATTTCATTTTCATTTAATCTATTTGCAAAACTTTTTTTATTATTTCAATAGTTTTTTTGTCGCCAGTATGTTTTCCTGACACATCAGAAAGTTTTACTGTTGGAATCCACATTTGACCTTCAGGTTTTGCCTCAGTAATTTTGATAACAATATTTAAAGGTTTTACACCCACATCGTTGGTAAAGTTTGTGCCAATACCAAACGACATACCAATTTTTCCTCTGCAATGTTTGGTTATTTTATCTACTAAATCTGGATTTAATCCATCTGAAAATACAATTGTTTTAGATAATGGATTTATTCTCATTTTTTTATAATGAGCAATTGATTTGTTTGCAAATTCAATTGGGTCGCCAGAGTCATGTCTCACTCCGTCAAATAGTTTGGCAAATTTTGTGTCAAACGAGCGGAAAAACACATCGGTTGTATAAGTATCTGATAATGCTATTCCAAGTTCTCCACGATATACTCTTACCCAGTTTTCTAACGATAGTTTATTTGCCATCTTGCTACCAAACTTAGCTGCATGAAACATAAACCATTCGTGAGCGTGAGTTCCTATTGGTATTAAATCATATTTTTTTGCAAAAAACACATTACTTGTTCCATTAACAGAAGCGGAGCCGTAATTTTTCAACGAATTAACAACTCTATCGTGGTTTTCGAAAGAGTATCTTCGGCGAGTTCCAAAATCGGCAACATTAATACCAAGCAAATTGTACTTTACGGCTTTTTTTTGTACTATTTCAATTATTTGATTTTCACTTTTAATTTCTTGTTTTGTAAGTTTGAAATAAAGCTCAGAAATAAGAGCCATCAAAGGCACTTCCCACAAAATGGTTCTATACCAATATCCTTCTATTGATAATTGCAAGTCAGTAGCAGACTGTATAACACCTACTTCGCTTGGGTCGAACTGGTAACCCGACAAAAAATCAACAAATGTGGGAGGAAGAAAATAACATTTTTCTTTTAAAAATTTCTTTTCATCATTTTGAAGTTTCAAATCTGCCATTTTTGAAATTTCTTTACGTAGTTGTTCTGCAAAACCATCTGGAAATTTAGTTTTTCCTCTATTAATAAATTGGTATCTTACTTTGGCATGGGGAAAAAGGCTAACCACAGCATTTTGCATGGTAAACTTATATAAATCGTTGTCTAATATAGATTTTATAATCATTTTTTAAGAAGTTAAGTGTGGAAAATAAAAATATAAAAATATAAAATTAATAAAAAAAATGATTTACAAAAAATAATATTACTTTTATTAGTGAAAATGAAATAATAAGTAGCTCCAATATATACCGTTTTTTTGTTCTTACACTAAGGCATATTAAAATAAATAATTGACAATTTTAAATGAACTTATTTTTGTTTTTATCAATTCAATAAATATAATAATATCAGGATATTTGCATATTTTTTTGAAGAAGTAAAAAGTAAAAAGAACAAGTTTAAATTGTCAATAGTTTGTTGAAACTTGATGGCAAGAAATGAAATACAGTTGAAATTCAGTTGATTATTTTTTTAATTTTTGAAAAGGACAAAATAAACAAGTAGGTTGCAGTTAGTTATTTTTATTTTTCACTTGGTTCTTCTTTACGAAGTTAAA
>JAOZTW010000006.1 GCA_029938985.1 Bacteroidales bacterium
AAAACTACAACTATCTAATAATCTGGTAAATATGAAGGCAAAAACTTTAGTTAATCAATCTGCCCTAAAGGATGTGGCAATTGATAAAAATGTAAACCATAAATGAAACATGCCAAAATTGCATAATGAAACAATTGCTGTAAAGTTAAACTTAACAACAGAATATATTGAAAAAATATTAAATCTATAATATTGGCATGCTATGCAGTAATTCTCATTTTAACTTTATATTACTGAAATACTGGGTCTTTAAAAATTTTCGTAATGAAATAAATACAAAATGAGAATTACTGTAATTTACTTTATCTATATTTTTATCTTAATCTAATATTTTCAATATTTCCATTTACAAATTCGTTAATATTATTAACAATTCCTGCTACCAATTGTTTTCTTGCTTCTACTGATGTCCAAGCTATATGAGGGGTTATTATAATGTTTTCAAGTTCAAATAATGGATTTTTTGTATGAGGAGGTTCTTCTTTCAAAACATCTATAATTGCAGCTTTTATTTGCCTGTTTTTTAATGCTTTATATAAATCATTTTCGTTCACTATTCCTCCACGTGCCATGTTCACAAGTATTGAATTTGATTTCATTGAGCATAATTCGTTTTCAGATATTAAATTTTCGGTTGAACTATTAAAAGGAATATGAATTGTTAGTACATCGCTTTGACTAATAACGTTATCAATATGAATTCTAAAATTGTCTTCATAATCAACATTTTTTCTTTTTGCTATAAGCAATTCCATGCCAAAAGCTTGTGCCAACTCTCCAACTCTTTTTCCTATTGATCCATAGCCAATTATCCCCATTTTTGTTCCTTTTAATTCGTGAATAGGATTAGAAAGCATATTAAAAACTTTCGATTTTTGCCATTCTCCATTGTTTATTTCTTGATGATACTGAAACACAGAATTTTGTATAGATAAAAGATTAGCAAACACTAATTGTGCAACCGACTCGGTAGAATAGCCTTTCACATTTGTTACTGCAATATTATTTTTATTACATGCCTCAATATCAATAACATTATAACCAGTTGCAGCCACACAAATTAATTTTAATTTACTACAAGCATTCAATTCTTTTTTGCCAATAACAACTTTATTTGTTATAACAATATCTGCATTTTTTATTCTATCAATAGTTTGTTCACAATTTGAAGTTTCATAAAAAATAACTTCTCCAAAATTCTCTATTTGAGACAAATCAATATCTTTTCCAATTGTTGCACCATCAAGAATTACTATTTTATTCTGTTTTTTTGTTATTTTCATAATTATCATAATTTTTATAAAGGAATTTGCAAAAATAAAACTAATTTTGCAAAATATAAAATAAAATATGAAACAAAATATATTAGCGATAACAAATTGGTTACCTACCACTCTAAAAGAAGTAAAAAACAAAAATTGGAGTGAGTTAGACGTTATAATTTTTACAGGAGATGCCTATGTAGACCACCCCTCGTTTGGGGCAGCAGTTATAGGTAGAGTGTTAGAAAACATAGGTTTGAGAGTTGCAATTGTAGCACAACCTAACTGGAAAGACGATTTGCGAGATTTTAAAAAACTTGGTTTACCTCGCCTGTTTTTTGCTGTTACATCTGGCAATATGGACTCTATGATAAATCATTACACCGCCAACAAACGTCTCCGTTCAAACGATGCTTATACCGCAGGAGGCAAAGCAGGTTTTAGACCCGATTATGCAACAACTGTTTACACAAAAATATTGAAAAAAATAGCTCCAGAAACGCCAGTAATTATTGGAGGAATAGAAGCGTCTTTACGAAGATTAACACATTACGATTACTGGTCTGACAGTTTGAAATCAAGTATTTTACATGAAAGTGGAGCTGATTTATTAGTCTATGGAAACGGTGAAAAATCAATAATAAAAATTGCAAAATTGATGCAAAAAGGTGTTCAAATAAGTAATATTAAAAACATTGAACAAACAGCTTTTATTACAGATAAAAAATGGGACAAAATTGAAAGTGATGCATTATATATTAACTCACATGAACTTTGTTTGAAAGACAAGAAAAAATTTGCCTCCAATTTTAAAGTTATTGAAATACAATCAAATAAGATATTTGCAAAACAAATTATACAAAAAATTGGTAGAAAAATAATTGTGGTAAATCCAGCATTTTCTAATACAACAGGAAAAGAACTTGATAGTACTTACAACTTGCCATTCACTCGTTTACCACATCCAAAATATAAAAAAAGAGGAAATGTTCCTGCTTTTGAAATGATTAAATTTTCTATAAACATTCATCGTGGTTGTTTTGGAGGTTGTAGTTTTTGCACTATTTCGGCACATCAAGGAAAGTTTATTATCAGCAGGTCTGAAAAATCTATTCTTAATGAAATAGAAGAAATGAGTAAATCGGTTGATTTTAAAGGAATTATTACAGATTTGGGAGGTCCATCTGCTAATATGTATAAAATGCAAGGCGAAAATTTGAAAATTTGTGAAAAATGTATTAGACCTTCTTGTATTCATCCTAATACTTGTAAAAATCTAAATAGCAATCACTCACCACTAACAAATATATATAAAAAAGTTAGAAATCTTCCACAAATAAAAAAAGTTTTTATAGGTAGTGGAATTAGATACGATATGCTTGTTGATAAAAATGGTAAACTACTCAAAGATAAGTTGTTATACACCAAAGAATTAATAAAATATCATGTATCTGGAAGGTTAAAAGTAGCTCCTGAACATAATTCTCCAGAAGTTTTAAATGTTATGCGAAAACCTTCTTTCAAGTATTTTTTTAAATTTATGGAAATATTTGATAAAATAAATAAAGAAGAAAACTTAAATCAACAATTAATCCCTTATTTTATTTCGAGCCACCCCAAAAGTACTGATATTGACATGGCTATGCTTGCTTGTACCACAAAAAAATTGAATTTTAAATTAGAACAAGTACAAGATTTTATTCCTACGCCAATGACTGTGTCGGCTGTAATATTTTATTCTGGTTATCACCCATATACATTAGAAAAAATAAGAACACCCAAAACAATAAATGAAAAACAACAGCAAAATATGTTTTTCTTTTGGTACAAAAAAGAATTAAGAAATAAAATAAAAAAAAGACTTTCTAATTTAAAAAGAAATGATATTGCCAAAAAATTATTTTAATAACACACTGTAAATGACAATTAAGAATTAAGAATTGGTTTACACCTTATGGCTTATAAAAAATAAGATTTCAAAAGCACAAATTAATTAACCCGCATTATTCATGAATTATACTATTACAAAACAGAACTAACTACGAACTAAGGTAATGGTCAATATTTTTATTTTCAAAAATGCTCGCATTTAATCAAAGAAAAATCTCTGTGCTTACCTTATTTCTTGCTATTTATGCTTTTCATAACGAAAATTCATGAATAAAGCGGGTTAAGCAACATGCCAAAAAAACATATTTTTTTTTTTAATTTACTATTATTATTATATTTTTGCAAGTTGGAATTACCAAACAAACTAAAATAAAATTCAATGAAAAATTCAAATAAAGCAATATTAGTAATATTAGACGGATATGGAATAGGTGACAATACAAAATCAGATGCTCTTTCTCAGGCAGAAACTCCTTATATAGATAGTCTTAAAAAAAATTATGCTAACTCAAAATTACTCACGCATGGCGAAAATGTAGGTTTACCTGCTGGTGTAATGGGTAATTCGGAAGTAGGACACATGAATATTGGTTCGGGAAGAGTTATTTATCAAGATTTGGTGAAAATAAATAAAGAAGTAAAATCAAACGAAATTGCTGAGAACAAGATATTAAAAAACGCATTTGCTTACGCAAAAGAAAATAATAAATCAGTTCATTTTATTGGGCTTGTTTCAGATGGTGGCGTTCATTCAATGAACACACATCTTTATAAACTATGTGATATTACCAAAAATTATGATTTGCAAAATGTATATATTCATGCACTTACAGATGGGCGTGATACTGACCGTAAAAGCGGACTTGGATATATAAATGAATTGCAAAAACACTTGAAAAACTCAAATGGAGAAATTGCCACTGTTACAGGTAGATACTACACTATGGACAGAGATAAACGATGGGATAGAATTAAAATTGGTTACGACGCACTTATTGAAGGAAAAGGAGAAAAAAGTATTGATGTTATTTCTTCTATTGAAAAATCTTATAATCAAGATATTACAGACGAATTTATTAAACCTATTATAAAAGTTGATAAAAATAACAATCCTGTTGGAAAAATTGAAAAAAACGATGTAGTTATATGTTTTAATTATCGTACTGATAGACTTCGCCAAATTACTTATGCTCTTACGCAGCAAGATATGCCTGAAGAAAAACTTGCCACTCTCCCACTCCACTATTGTACTATGACTAAATACGATGATAGTTTTAAAAATATAAATATTGTTTATCAAAAACCAAATATTGACAATACTTTTGGAAAAATAGTATCTCAAAATGGTTTAAATCAACTTAGAATAGCAGAAACAGAAAAATATTCTCATGTAACATTCTTTTTTTCAGGAGGTCAGGAAAATGAATATAAAAACGAAAAACGTATTTTGATTAACTCTCCCAAAGTTGCCACCTACGATTTAAAACCCGAAATGAGTGCTTATAAAGTTAAAAATGAAGTTATTGCTGAATTAAATAAACAAACTCACGATTTTATATGTTTAAATTTTGCAAACGGAGATATGGTAGGTCATACAGGAATTTATGAGGCAATTTTGCAAGCTGCCAATCATGTTGACAATTGTGTTAAAGATGTTGTTGAAACTGCCAAAAAAAATGATTATTCGGTAGTTATAATTGCAGACCATGGAAATGCTGATTTTGTGATAAACAACGATGGAAGTGCAAATACCGCACACTCCTTAAACCCAGTTCCTTGTATTTTTATTGGTAATTCTAAATATGACAATAATAATATAAAATTAAATGATGGTATTCTATCTGATGTTGCTCCAACTCTCTGTTATATAATGAATTTAGAAATACCAAAAGAAATGACTGGCAATATTTTAATTAAGAATTGGTTTACACCTTAAAATTCAATTATTTTAAAAATATTGTAGAAAAAGCATGTTAAACAAAAGTATAATTTAAGGCATTTAAAATTTTAAATACCACCGTTTACTACTGTAAATTAGGATTTTAATCTTTTAAAATAACACAAAAATTTGCATTTGTGAAACATTCCTAAAAAAACAAAGTTTTACAACATAATATTAAAAAGAACTATGAATTTAGATAAAGAACAAATAAATAATTATATAAGTAAAAATGCTAATTCTACAATTCAAAGAAGAGCTTTGCGACTATTTAAAGTTGGTGCGGTAAAATCGTTTGAAACAGATGAGCATTTTAATTCAACTATAGTAAAAGTACAAGGAGGAAAATTATATAGTGTAACAATTAATTATACAGGCAGTTTACGCTCTTCTTGCAATTGCCCTTACGATTGGGGAGGAATTTGCAAACATGAAGTTGCGGCATTATATCATATAAGAGATTTTGCTACTCTTGAAGTAAAAAAAATTACTCCTCCAAAAAATAAAAAAATTAGTCTAAAAGCAAGAAATACAAGCTCATGGAGTAAAATCCCAGAACACAAAAAACTTACATTTCAAAGTGTAAACCAACTATCAACACCCGAAAATTTTACAGCTTCAAAAGTTTATCAAAAACAAAAGTTATTAAATTTAACACAAAAAGGTTTTGAAATAGAAATCCCTAAATATTGGGATACTGAAACGGTGGAATTTCAAATAAAAGCGGAAGTACTAAAAATTCGTTGTAGTTGCCAAAAAAAAGTAAAAGGGATTTGTGAACATGAAATTTCCGCATTACTATTTATTCTATCTAATTTTGATGATGATTTTTTCAATTTCTTTGAACCAAAATTTATTGAAGAGTTCAAAAGTAAAATTAGTAAAGAATATGGTATAAATGAAGATGAAAATTTTGATGATTGGTTTTCTATTGATTTTAGCGAGGGCGTAAAGGTTCTTCCAACAAACAAAGGTAGAGGATTAATTAAATTAGAAAAATATAGAATAAATGAAAATGAGGGTGTTAATAAATTTCAATCAATCCTAAAAAGTAAACAAGAACAAAATTTAGTAAGAGTAAACGAACAAAAATTAATAGAAGTAAAGATAGGTTTTTCATTTAACAGTATAAATGATAACATTTTTGAGCTAGTACCAATAACTGGAAAACCAAATAAAAATAAGGACAAATTATCTACATTTATAAGACAATTAGACGAAATGGAGCGTTCTCATTCCGTTTTTTTGAACGATGAAGAGCTACATTTAGTTGAATTATGCAAAAAAATAAGTCAACAACAAATTGAAAGTCATTTTGAAAACATTTATAATAGAAATTTTTATACTGATTCTGATTTAACTAATGAAGAAATTTTTGATGTATTAACTTATTATATGTCCAAAATAAAAGAAATCAGAGCATTAATTTCTAAACAAAGCTACACTTATAAAAGTAATAGTTCAAATATTGGTCGCAATACTATTGAACAAATAAGTTTTTCTCCCAAAATTCCAAAAATAGTATTTATGGTTAGTGAGAAGGATAATCTGATTGTTTTAGAACCAACACTAAATATTAATGATAACATTATTTCGCTTTCCGAAATAGAACGCTTGCATTCATTGGTTTTTGAATTTTTTAACTCTATTTATTTTCTTGATACAGTAAAAGATGCTTTTATTTTAAATGAATTTGAACTAATAGATGCAAAAAGAATATCCAAAACAGAGTTTGATTACTTTTTTGAAAATTATATAAAACCAATATCTGAACATTATCCAGTAGATTTTTTCTTACCTGATTATAAAATAAATACATCAAAAATGGAAGTTAAACATAGACGAATTTATATTTCTGAACTTGGAAATTTTGTTGTTTTTAAACCTTATATTGTTTACGAAGACGAACAACTTATTAATATTTTACAAAAAAATAATAAAATTTTATCAAAAAAAGATAAAACAATTTATGTTGGTGAACGAAATACAGATTTTGAACACGAATTTAATGAGTTTATTAAAGAATTACACCCAAAATTTAGAAAACAATTCCCCGAGGATTTTTATCATCTCACTTTTGATGAAATGATAGATAAATATTGGTTTTTTGATGCTTTTGAAAAATTTAAAGAACATAATATTGAAGTACTTGGTATTAAAGACCTTAAAAAATTCAAATATAGTCCTAATAAGGCTAATGTTAGTATCAATATCAAATCGGGACAAGACTGGTTTGATGTAAAAGTAAATGTTAAGTTTGGCGAATTAGAAGTTTCGTTAAAAGATATTAGAAAAGCAGTTGTAAATAAGGAGAAATATATAAAACTTAGCGATGGTACAATTGGCATGTTACCAGAGGAATGGATTGATAAATTTAGTTCGTATTTTAGACAAGGAGAGATGAAAAAAAATGAGCTAAAAATATCAAAATTAAATTTTTCTATTATTGATGAGCTTTTTGATGAAAAAGACTATTCTAATATTATTGACGAATTGTTGGAGAAAAGAAATAGATTAAAAAATTTCACAAAAATAAAAAATGCTTCTATTCCTAAAAAATTTAAAGGCACACTAAGAGACTATCAAGTATCTGGATATAATTGGCTTAACTTCCTTGATGAATATCAATGGGGAGGCATTTTGGCAGATGATATGGGACTGGGAAAGACTATTCAAATTTTGGCTTTTTTGTTAAAACAAATAAAAAAATCGAAGAAAGCAAATCTTATAGTTATTCCTACAAGTTTGCTTTTTAACTGGGACAACGAAATACAAAAATTTGCTCCCTCAATAAAACCATATTTTCATTACGGAACAAATAGAATAAAAAAACATAATGAATTTTCTGATTATGACCTTGTTATAACTACTTATGGAACACTAACAAGAGATATTAAATTATTGCAAAAATATTCGTTTAATTACGCAATTTTAGATGAATCACAGGCTATTAAAAATCCTAATTCACAGCGATTTAAAGCGGCTACACTAATTAAGGCAAAAAACAAACTTGCTTTAACAGGAACACCAATAGAAAACAATACTTTTGACTTGTATGCACAAATGGATTTTATAAACCCAGGTTTTTTGGGCGGGCAAAATAATTTTAAGAAAAACTATTCAAACCCAATTGATAAGGAGCAAGACCCAATTATTGCGGCAGAGTTGCAACGAAAAATTAGCCCATTTGTACTTAGGAGAACAAAAGAACAGGTTGCTACAGAATTACCTTCTAAAACGGAGGATTATGTTTTTTGCGAAATGCAAGCCGAGCAACGTTCTGTTTATGAGGCTATGAAAAATAAATATAGAGATATGCTTCTCAAAAGAATTGATGATAATGGACTTGGAAAATCAAAAATATATGTTTTAGATGGTCTTACAAAACTTCGTCAGATTTGTGATTCGCCTGAGTTGCTACCTGGTAAAGAAGACTATGGAAACGACTCGGTAAAAATACGTGAGCTGATTAGTCATATTAATGAAAAAACAGGAAATCATAAAATACTTGTTTTTTCACAATTTGTTAAAATGCTATCAATTATACGTAGGGAATTGGACAACGACAAAATAAAATACGAATATTTAGATGGTAAAAGTAGTAAAAAAGCAAGAGAAAATAGTGTTACAAATTTTCAGAATAACAAAAAAGTTAGAGTATTTCTTATAAGTCTAAAAGCTGGCGGAACAGGTTTGAATTTAACTGCCGCAGATTATGTTTATATTGTTGACCCTTGGTGGAATCCTGCAGTTGAAAATCAGGCGATAGACCGTTGCTATAGAATAGGACAAGATAAAAAAGTTATTGCATATCGTATGATTTGTAAAGATACTATTGAAGAAAAAATAATGAAATATCAAGCTAAGAAAAAACAAATTGCATCTGATATTATCACCACAGACGAAAGTTTTGTAAAACAACTTAAAAAAACAGATATTGAAGACTTGTTTAATTAGAAATTGATTTACACCTTAAAATTAAATTATTTATAAAATAATTTATTAAAAAAACAAAGTTTTACACCTAATGATAAAAAGTTAGACAATGATATTAGTTTTAAAAATGCACTTTTAAGTATATAATATATAAAGGTGTCAAGTGTACTTATTTAATATGAAAATATTTGATGTTTTTTATCAATTGCAGTGTAAGGAGTTAAAAATTGTTGTTTTGAAAAAAAGTTAGGTTCATTTTTTCGTTAAAAAAAACAAAAAAAATTCTTTAAGAATTTTTGAATTAAAATTTATCCTTAAAGAGTTGTACAGCAACCTTTAAGGATTTTGTTTTATATTTTGTATAATTTTAATCTCCAAAAATATTATATATTTTTCAAAAAAACATGACAACTTTTATGACAAAATAGCTAATTTTAAAAACCTTAGTTGCCTCATGCTTTAGATGAAACACTTTAAAGAGTTTTAATCCAACATACTGGGAATTATATAGTACCACCAAAAATGTTTATGTTTATCTTGTCATTTCAAAAAATTGAAAAGTCATTAAATAGCTCACTATTCACAGATTATTAAATAATTAAAAAAACAAAAAAAAATTCGTTTAAATTTGTCTAAGTACTGAAAAGTCGGGAAAACTTTTATAGTAATAATTAACTATCAGATATTCAAAGTAAAAGACATTCTTCAGTATTAAAACTTAAGTACCTAAAGTAATGTTTTTTGTGTGTAATAACCTTATTTGTTATAAAAATTTTCAAATTTGTACTTGTCATACTATTTAGACGTTTCCAAGTCCCCTTTTTTTGCCTTATGGCAAAAAATAAGGGACGTTGGAAAGTCTTTTCTTATAACAATACTTTAGATAATTAAGTTTTAATACACTTCTTTGTTTTATTAAAAAGCAAATAATCAATGCTTTAATGTTCTGGTAAAAAGTTTTCCCGACTTTTCAGCTAAGTACACATACAAAAGTTTTTACACATTTGTATTTCTTTAATCTATTGGTTTATAGTTACATAACTGTATCATTGAACCATTGAATAATTGTATCATTCGGCGTTTTTCACGAGTATCAATTTATTTGTTGAATTGATTATTTCAACTTGCTATTGTTACTTTTTATTAATTATTGATTAACTGATTTTTATTATTTCATTCATATTAATTATTAACTACATTATTTATTAAATTTCGGCAATTTTAGGTTACAATAAATATTTTAATTGTAGATTGAAGAAAAGTAAAATGGCTTATATAATATGAAGTTTACTCAATATATAATCTTAATCATCTAAATATGTGAAATATATTGTTTTTAATTTAACTTTCTACATGCAATTTATATTTAAAATAAAAATAATTAAATATCCGTATTAAATATAAAAATTTATTTTATTTAATATACTATTAATAAGAAATTTATATTTTGTATTTTTGATTAAATAAAAAAATGATTTTAATTAATAAATATGTAATATATTATTTTATAAAAATATATTTAATTAATTTACTGCAATTTAAAACATCCAATTTTTAATTCTTAATAGTAAAAATACAAGTATTTAAAGAAACTATTGAGAATAAGAAAGTTTTAAATTATTTAAAATAAAACAATTGATAGTTTTTACACTAATAAACTATTAATCTGCCTAATAAATTGACATCTGAAAAATAAAAAAAATAAAAAAAATAAAAGTGAACATTTTTTTGTATTTATCAATAAAAAAATTAAATTTGCAAAACAATAATATCTAAAATATGAAGAAACAAAAAATATTATTATACGATAATAAAGATAATAATTTTTTTTTTAACTCCCACATAGTTAAAAATACTGAAATAATATTAAGTACAAATTTAGATGAAACTATTGACATTATATTTCAACAAAACCCTGCGGTTATTATAGCGAATATTGATTTGATATTGAATTTATTAAACGAAATAAACAAAGAGCCAACATTTAAAAATATTCCAATAATAGTTATTGCAGAACAAAACTCGAGTGAACAAGAAATTAATAATTTAATACAAAAAGGTGCGTTTGATTTTGTACGAAAACCTTTGAACGATTTTGAAAAATCAATACGTATTAATACTGCTCTAAAATACTCAAAAGCACTGAGAAAAGAAAATGAAAAAACAAGAGAATATAGAGAAAGTGAATCTTTATTGAGAAAAATTGCTGAAAATTTTCCAAATTCATTTCTATCAATTATTGAAAAAGATTTTACTGTTAGTTTTACGGCAGGTTCAGAATATAAAAGACTACAATTTAATCCAAACGATTATGTTGGACTATCTATTGATAAAATTTTTGGTAAAAAATCCAGCTATATAAAAGAACAATACTCACAAGTTTTTGCTGGTAATGAAATTTCATTTGAATCATCTTATAAAAACCGTACTCTTCTTTACACTGCCGTTCCGCTCTGGAACGAACAAAACATAATAACGAGAATACTTGTAGTTACTGAAAATATAAGTAGAAGAAAAAAAATAGAACAAAAAATAAAAGAAAGTGAAGAGAAATTTAAAGCAATAGCAGAACAATCTTTAGTAGGAATAGCTATTATTCAAGATGGTTTTTATAAATATGCAAATAAAACTTTTGCGTTGATAAACGAATATTCGGTTGAGGAAATGCTTAATTTTAATAAAAACGAATATTTAAAATTGTGTGAAAACGAAAAATTTGAATTAAATTTTAAAGAACCTAATAAAGAGAAAAAAGATTTTATTAATACAATAAAAATTTATGAGTGTGGTTTAATATCCAAGTCGGGAAAAAGAAAAGAAATTGTAATTCATTCTGGAACTATAAAATATGACAACAAAGCTGCAAATTTAATTATAGTTATAGATATAACAGAACGGAAAAAAAACGAACAAGCCTTGAAATTAGCGAAACATGATGCAGAAGTAGCAAATAATACAAAAAGTATGTTTCTCGCAAATATGTCACACGAAATTCGTACACCATTAAACGCAATTATAGGATTTTCAGATTTATTACACAAAAAAATTTCAAACCCACGATATAAAAATTACTTAAATTCAATAAAATCAGCAGGAAACACACTTTTACATTTAATAAACAATATTTTAGATTTATCTAAAATTGAAGCGGGGAAGAAGAAAATAATTTATAATCACTTGGAGGTTTCAAAAATCTTTAGAGATTTGAATAATATTTTTCAAAGACAAGCGAAAATAAAAAATATTAAATTAAATATTGAAATTTCAAAAAACTGCCCAAAATATATTTATCAAGACGAATATCTTTTACAACAAATATTGTTTAATTTAGTAGGTAATGCAATTAAATTTACACAAGAAGGTTATATCCAGATTTCAGCAGATTGTATAATTAAATCAAATAAACAAAATTATTGTGATTTAATTTTTGAAGTTAAAGATACAGGAATTGGAATTCCTGAAGATAAAATTGAGCAGATTTATGATGCTTTTACACAACAAGATGGACAAGATGAACGTAGGTTTGGAGGCTCAGGTTTGGGACTTACAATATCCAAGCAATTAACGGGTCTTTTGAATGGGGAGATGTTTATTAAGAGTAAAATAAATATAGGAACAACTTTTACTTTAAAATTTAAAGACGTAAAAATTTCATCTAAAAGTAATTCTATTAAAGGAAATAATAGTATTTATCAAAACGAATATTATTTTGAACCAGCTACAATTCTAATAGTTGACGATATTGAAAATAATAGAGCCATAGTTACAGCATTTTTTGAAGACACCAAAATTAAATTGTTATATGCTAAAAATGGCGAAAAAGCAATTATTCAAGTAAAAAAACACAAACCAGATTTAATATTAATGGACTTAAAAATGCCGTATATGGATGGATACGAGGCAACCAAAATATTAAAAAATGATAAAGAAAGTTGCAAAATACCTATTGTAGCACTAACTGCTTCAACAACTACTTTGAATAGAACGAATATTGCAGAAAAAGGTTTTGATGGTTATTTAATAAAACCAGCTCAAATGTCTGAATTGTTTATGGAGGTTTCAAAACATGTGAAGCATAAATTAGTAAAACGAATAATTCCAAACAAAGCAGATAAACAAACAATATCAGATGTTAAACTACCAAAACATGTTATAAACAAATTAAATAAGTACATACCAAAATTGAAAAAAATTGAAAACACAATTGATATTGAACTGATAGAAAATTTTGGTAAAGAAATATTAACTTACTCAACAAAATATAAAATAAATAAATTAATTAATTTCTCAGAAAATATTATCAGTTCTGCTTCAAACTACGAAATTGAAGAATTAGAACATCAAATGAAATTATTTCCTGAAATAATAAAACAACTTTAAAATGGATAAACAAACGATTCTAATAGTCGATGATAATTCTAAAAACATTCAAATTGTTGCAAACATACTTAAAAAAGAAGGGTTTAAAGTAAATTTTGCACGTTCGGGGAAACAAGTTCTTAAGAACATCAAAACCAATTATTGCGATCTTATTCTTTTGGATATAATGATGCCAGAAATGAATGGTTTTGAAGTATGCGAACAACTAAAACAAATACCATTAATTAAAGACATTCCTGTAATATTTGTTACCGCAAAAGATGACATTGAAAGTATAAAGAAGGGGTTTGAAATAGGTGGAGTAGATTATATTACTAAACCTTTTATTGAAGAGGAATTAGTTGCAAGAGTTAACTCTGTGTTGTTTTACACAAAATATCATAAATATACTATAACGCAAAAGAATAAAGAACTTACTGAAAATTCGTTATACCTTGTTCAAAATAATGAATTTTTGACGCAGATGATTAAAAAATTGCGTAACTTAACAAATAATATTGATGATAAAGAGTTAGTATTAAAAATTTGTGAAAATCTAACTGAAGCAATTGAATCGAAAGTAAAAGAAGATTTAGGAAAACATTTTGACATATACTTCCAAAAAGTTCACCAAAATTTCAGAAAAACTTTATCTACACAATTCCCAGAACTTTCAAATACTGATTTAAAATTATGTGCATTTTTAAGACTTGGTATGAGTTCTAAAGAAATTTCTGCTATAACTTACAAAACAGTAGGAAGTATTAAAGTGATGCGATACAGAATAAGAAAGAAAGTTAATATTCCTAAAAGCTCAAGTCTTACTTCTTTTCTTGCACAGTATTAATTTTGGAGTTAATATGTAAAAAATGGTTCAATAATACAATTTTGTTATTATAAACCAATAGATTAAAGAAATACAAAAGTAAAAAAACTTTTGGGCGTTTTTCATAAGTGTAAAATACAAGGCATTTTTATTTTTTTAAATACCGCTGTTTACTTATTGTAAATGAGGATTTTAAAATAAACAAAATAACGCAGTAAATTTGCATTTATGAAAAATCCTAATTTTGATTATTGTAGTGACAAGGCATGCCTTGTCTTTACGATAAACTATTCGGCAAATTATCGCTCAATTGTAAAATAGAAAGTGCTACCTTTATCCTTCATTGAATCAATCCAAATTTCGCCACCAAGTAGTTCTACAAGTGCTTGTGAAATAGCCAAACCAAGACCAGTACCACCATATTTTCTGGAAGAACCTTCTTCAACCTGTCGGAAACGAGAAAAAATTAAATCGTGATATTCATTTGAAATTCCTATTCCTGTATCTTTTACAAAGAAACGAATTTTATTGTCGCTCTGTTCCAAAATATTTATTTCGACAAAACCAGTTTTTGTAAATTTGATGGCATTATTTATTAAGTTTTGTAAAATTTGTCTTAATCTAATTGGGTCTGTAAATATAATACTATCATTTATTTTGCCTGTAAATTTTATTGGATATTCTTTATTTAATGTTTTTAATTGTTCCTCAGTAATAATTTTAAACTCCTCCATTATTAACGAGATGTCACAATACATTTTTTCTATTGTTATTTGTCCAGCTTCAATTTTTGAAATATCAATAATATCATTTATAATAGATAACAATTGTTCACTCGAACTTTGAATTATATTGATATACATTTCTTTTTTCTGTGGAGTAAGTTCATTTCCACCAAGTAAATCGGAGAAGCCGATAATACCATTCATTGGTGTACGGATTTCGTGAGACATGTTCGCAAGAAAAGCAGATTTCAGTCTATCACTTTCTTGAGCTTTGTTTTTAGCGTTTTTTAAATCTTCAATCATCTGCACACGTTCGGTAATATTTCTCATTAAACCCAAGTTACCAATCCATCTGTTTTTTTCGTCAAATAATTTTGCCACAAGTACATCACAGGTAAACATCTCACCATTTTTATTTAAGTATTCGGTAGTATATATTTTGTTTCGTTTTGTTGTATCTGCGTTTAATATTTCTTCGCCAAACTTTTCAAATTGCTTATTATCTGCATAAAGAACACGAGCAGACCTGCCTTCTAACTCTTTGATAGTAAAACCAAAAGTAAGTTCCATTCCTTTATTTGCAAGTAAAATTTTTCTATTAGTATCTGTAATAATAATACCATCAGTTATGGCATTAAACATTGTTTCGAACAGGTTTTTTTGTTTTTTAAGCTCTAATTGAGAAACTCGTCTTGCAGTAATATCAGATATGGTGCCACTTGCCTGAATTGCTTTGCCTAATTTATTGTATTTATTTATACCTTTAATATGAATATATTTTAAAACTCCTTCTGAAGTAGTGATACCACAAACAATGCTAAACTCGGATTTGGATACAAGTGATTTTTTATAAACTCTTAGCATTTTTTTTCTTTCTCCTTTATTTACATGTTTATAAAAAATATGTACAAGATTATCAGCGTAATCTTTGGAGATACCAAAAATATTATATATTTCGTTTGAAACCTGTAATTTTTGCGAAATTATGTTTATTCTCCAATATCCTAATTTAGCTAATTTCAGTGCGTTTTGATATTTTTTTTGATTGTTACCTAATTGCAAATTTAGTTCAATAAGTGTATTTCTCAGTTCTTTTAACTTGTTGTTTTGAGTTACATATTCTTTATTTAATAATTGATATTTGTTTTTTTGTTCGTTTATTTTTACCGATTTTTTAACAATTTCTTTATGATATTTTGATTCTGTTTCAAGTTCTAGGTTCTTTTTAGATATTTTCATCAAAAAGAAATTATAAATAATTAGAAATAAAATGAAAGATGAAATAATAAAAAATAAATAATTTGTATAAGGTTTTGTTGATGTAAATATTTTAACATATTCACGATAAGCGGTTAGAGTAAAAATATGTTTACCTATATTTACTGGGTAATATGCAATTATAAATTTATTATTATTAGGAAAAACAAGCGAGGTACAACCTTTTTTTCCAACAACAATTGAGTCCAAAATATCATTATATAGTTTCCAATGGTGTTTTGGAAATTCTTTTTTATTAGCCATAAAATCCTCAATCACTGTTCTATCTATCTCATAAGATTTAATATTTTTGATACATTTCTTATCTTTTGTGAAAAAGGTAACAAAATTTTCGTGATTGTGTAGAGTTTTGCAAAAAGTGTGTATAAAATATTCTATTGAAATGGTAGTACTTAAAATACCAACAACTTTATTTTTATCTACAACAGGAAAAAATATTGTAAAGACTGATTTATTTTTTTTGGTCTGATAAATATCTGTAATAAACTTATTATTATTGTTTTTAACATAATCAATAGCTTTTATAAGAGTATCTTTTTTTATTTCTACAGAATTATATGAATATAAAATATTTTGATGCAAGTCAATTAGACTGACAGCGTAAAATTTGTTGATATGTTTTTTGAAAAAAAATCCTATAGACACATTAGTGTTTGTTTGAGTATTGTTATTTTTATCAAGAAAAAAAATTTTTATGTTTGTATTATCAGATAAATGTTCTGATAAATTAACATGTTCTAAAATTAAATTTTCTAATGCTAGGGCGGTAATTTCTGTTTTTTCGGAAAGATTATTTTGTGCTTGTAGAATTATTTTGTTGTTTTTGATTTCATTATTTTTTAATATAACAAATACTGTTGATACAAAAAATATTAGTCCAAGTATCAAAATAATAATTATATTTTTTGGTGGTATTTTAATTTTTTCTAACATTTAATCAATAATGTTATTAATATTATTTAAGAATTTAGAAACATAAATTATCGCATACTATTCATAATATCTTATAATACAGCTTGAATCTTATAATATAGCAAACAAACTGTATGTTTTTTGGTGTTTCAAAATTGTGTACTATTATAAACAAACAAAAAATATGCAATTTATTTAAAAAATAGAAATATTTAAGTAAATAGATTGTATATAAACGCTGTTTTTAAAAAGATTATTTATACATTAATTAAAGTAAAATCATTTTTCATAATGAAAATGAAAAAATAAGTAAGCAGGTAATCATATATAAACGACATTTTTTAAGAGGCTATTTTTGGTATTAGCCAAGGCATAAAATATTGATAGCGTAAATTAATGGAGACTTAAGTAATTCCTAAAGCCTTTTTTAATTTTTGTTCGTATTCTAAAATTCTATTTTTCACCTCTTTAAGTTCATCAATAGCATCTCTACTTTCTTTTATTCTAATAATTTTATCGGTCAAATCGTCTATTTGTTTTTTGTTGGCTTTATTTTCAATCAGTTTTTCTAATTTTTCCTATTCTTCTGTCAAATTATACGCCTGATAAATACGTCCCATAAAATAACCTATCCATGTAAAAACATTTGTAAGCTCTTGACACAGTAGCTCCATAGAAATACCATTTGGTGCTTCTTTTGTTTTTACAATCAAAATAGCCACATCGTCTTTATTGTGAACCACGTTTAAAAGTTGTATTTCATCAATATTATTTTTTTTGGAAACCTCTATATATTTTTAAGTTCTTTGTTTATAAAATTTTGCAAATCTTCTTTTTTTGGTAATTGTAAAAAATATTTACTTACAAAAAGTTCTTTGTCCGACTCTGCAATTGCATATTCTACAAGAGTTTTATTTTTGTCGGTAACCAACAAAATACCAACAGGCGGATTGTCGTTTGGTAGCATAATTTTTTTCTTATAAAACTGTATATATAATTTTAGTTGACCAATATGTTCGTGTTTTGCTTTTTGTGTTTTTAACTCAATAATAACATGGCATTTTAATATTCTATGATAAAAAATAAGATCAATATAAAAATATTCGTCTTCTATTAATATTCTTTTTTGTCTTGCTTCAAAACAAAAACCATTGCCAAGTTCAATAATAAATTCTTTTAAATGCGATATCAGAGCTTGTTCTAATTCACTTTCCTCAACCAAGCCAGGATTGTTAAATTTTAAAAAATCAAAGAAATAATATGATTTTATAATATCTGAAGTTTCTTGTGGTTCAGTTTTTTTAATTAATTGTTTGTATGCCGTTTCATTATTTTGCGATAAATTTACTCTTTCAAAAGCAAGTGTTTCTATTTTACGTTTCAACTCTTTTACAGAAGGTTGTGTTTTCAATATCAGTAATTCATAAAAGCTACGTTTTAATGGGTCATTTATTTTTATTAATTCTACAAAATGAGTATAAGAAGTAGAGGAAAGTAAGAGTGATAAATGCGGGTTATTTTTATGTTTATCAGTGGTTTGCAATTCTTGGGTTGTCAACCCAAGAATGTTTTTTGACAACATATTATTTAATTCTTGGGTTGTCAACCCAAGAATGTTTTTTGGCAACATATTATTTAATTCTTGGGGTGGTAATCCAAGAATTGGATAATAAATTTTATAAAACTGACGGCATCTTGATAATTCGGGAGCTGTTAAGCCCTTTATTTTAATTTTTTTTGCAAGATTTTGCAACAATTTTGAGCCGTATTCTGCACGGTCTTCTCCTTTTTGTTCAAACTCAACTATATAAAAGCCAGTAAGTAAATTTCTTAATGTCAAATGAATATTAATTGATTTTATTACACTACTATAAAGTGTGTTGTGAGTTTGTTTTATATTTTGAATAAGTAAGTTAAAATTCATTTTTCGTATTATATTTAACTAATTAAAAATCATGTTATTAAATCAAAACTATCTAATTTGTATTTATCTGTAACTTTTACATTTTGGTTTAATATGCCTTATCTACTTAAGTAATTCCTAACGCTTTTTTTAATTTTTGTTCATATTCTAAAATTCTATTTTTCACCTCTTTAAGTTCATCAATAGCATCTCTACTTTCTTTTATTCTAATAATTTTATCGGTCAAATCGTCTATTTGTTTTTTGTTGGCTTTATTTTCAATCAGTTTTTCTAATTTTTCCTCTTCTTCTGTCAAATTATACTCATTATAAGGGTCGTATCTAAGCATCCAACGTTCCAAGATATCTTGATATTCCCAGCCCCAAATATTAAAATCTTCGTTATATTCCACAAAAGAATCTCCTTTCTCATCTGTTTTTATCCATGCTACTTGTTCTCGTTCTAAGCCCGAAAGCACAATAGGAGAATGTGTTGTAATAATAAATTGAGTATTTTTAAACTCCTCTAAAAGTACTTTCAAAATTTTATTTTGCCATTTTGGGTGTAAATATTTATCTATTTCATCTATAATTAAAATTGCATTTACTTCCGACACCTTTTCAACATTTGGAAACGCCTGATAAATACGTCCCATAAAATAACCTATCCATGTAAAAATATTTGTAAGCCCTTGACTCAGTAGCTCCATAGGAATACCATTTGGTGCTTCTTTTGTTTTTACAATCAAAATAGCCACATCGTCTTTGTTGCGAACCACGTTTAGAAGTTGCATTTCATCAATATTATTTTTTTCGGAAACCACTTTTGAAATAATTGTAAAAACATTATTTACAACTTCCTTTTTTTCTGGATACAGGCTACCAACCCATTTAGAAAACGAAGATAATCTGTCATCAATCTTAGACGTAATTAGCGAGTAAATATCCACAATATTAGGACGTTCAGGGCTTTTTAATTTCACCAGCTCATCAAATCTCACTTGCCCTTGCGGAAAACCTACAATTAAATCGGTAAAATAATCGCCAGTTTTTCCTGTGTTTAGCACAAAAGATTTTTCCTCCAACAAACTATCGGTAACATTTACTCCTCGCAACTTATCAATAAAACTAAAATTTATTTGATTAATAAATGTTTCTCCTTTTGAATATTCTAATTTTATAAAACCATTTTTACTATAATATTTTTCCTTATTTTTATATTTTTCAATTCTAAGTAGGTCTGTAACAATAGCTGCATCAATAATACTATTTGCATCTACTCCAGCAAGTGCCAAAGCAATTGAACTTAAAATAGTAGATTTCCCCAAACCATTTTCTGCAATTATGCAAGTTACTTTTTCGTTAAGTTTAATTTTTATATCTTTATACCTTTTAATATTTTTTAACTCTATGGATTTCAATCTCAAAACACCTTTTGCTTCCTGTTTTTGCTGTTCTTTATTTACATTTATTTCAAATCTTTTTTGATGCTCCAAAAATTCATTTTCAGCAATAAATCTCACTCCATCTAATGATTTTTTATCATATCTGTCCAACAAAGAGAAGTCCAATAATATATCCAATAATTTTTTATCCTTTTCAATAAATCGGTTTATATTATCAACAAAATTATTGTCTTGCGAAAATTCTCTATGCCAAACATTAATTTCTTTCCCCACTTTTACTATTCGTTTGTAACCGTTAAGTTGTTTTACTAACTTAGCAAAAAAACTCGCAATTTTATCTGAACTTCTGGCTGTAAGCGTTAAATAGCAAGTATGATTTTCTCTTATAGTAAACAATATATTTGCCTGTCTATCAAAATCTTCGCCCTGCCAAAACTTAATATTAATTTCGTTTTGATTATTATCTTCTATATTTTGCAAAAAGAAAAATTCTTCGTCTTTCTGTGTGTTTTTATGTTTTTCATATAAAAAATTGATAACTTCGGTTTTAAATTTTTGCCATCTCTGCGATTCGGTAATAAATATTTTTGCTTTTTTACGATTACATTCTTTTAGGTTTGGAAATTTCTCAATATTATCAAAATCTGTTTTAATATCATATTTTTCACTAAATCGTTTTACAAAATGTTTTTTTTTATCAAATTTATTGATAACAAATTTGTAAAGTATAAACTTAAAATCTTCAATTTCTTTATTATCAGACTCTTGTTCTGTCAATACTTCTTTATAAGTTTTAAAAATAGGAATTTCATTTGCAACAACTTTATTGTAGGCAGCAAAAAAGATATGATAATCATATATATTTTTTTCCTTATTCAAGAAAATATTCTTTTTGAACTTATCAATTAATAAAATATAATCGCTCGAAAACTCTTTAAAATCGGAGTATGCAATTAACTTTATTGTAAGTAAAATAAATTCTTGATATTTTTTATCTAACAGTTCAATACTCTGTTTTGCATATAGTTGAACAGTATTTTTAAGCTGGCTATCGTTTTTTAAAGTTAATAATAAATGATTGAAAAAATTAACATCTAAAATAGTTGTATTTCCTTTTGTATCAATAAAATTAAAAACTTGTTTTAGAAAGTTCAAATTGTTTTCAAAATCATAGCTAACATAATTAAAATCAAAAGAATTATTATAAATAACTAATGCTTTTGTAAAATGTTTTTCTATTAAATAAGAATTAAAAATAACCTCAAGAATATCTTTTTCTAAATTTTTCAAATAATTTTTTTCATAAATTTCAATAATTAATTTACTATCTATAAGAACATTATCATTGTTTTTTCTATGCCCCAAAGCATAAATTTGTTCAATTGCACTGCCTTCAATTTCATATTTTGCTTTATAATAATTATTGTTAAAATAGTTTTTGGTAGAATTATTTTTTTGTGCAAGTTCCGAATAAAAAATTGTATTTTTATAGTCATCCACTTTATAAAACAGCTCTGCAATTATACCATATAAAAAAGGTTCATTTAATTTTAATAAATTGTTTATCAATGTATTAATTCTTGATTTATCAAACGAATTTATAGTTTTTTTAATTTCATCACCAATTTGCTCATAAACTTCGTCTAACCAATAAATTTTATTTTTAAATTTTATATTGTTTGATAAATCATAAATTGATTGAATAACCAAGTTTAGACTATTGTAAAATTTATTTACCACAAAATGAGCAATTGTCTGAAAACGTGAATATTCCGCTTTGTCTTTTGTTTCATATTTTAATATCAACTCCCAACTTCCTGCTATAAAATAGCAATCCAGAGCTTTATTATACTGATTATAAAGCAAATAATAAGATGCCGCTTTTTCATAATCTTTTTCTATTTCGGCTGCCAACGCCTTGCATTCGTTTGCTTTGTCGTCTTCGCCATGAAAACTATAACCTTTGGCAGCATCACGTAGTTTGTCGGGTGCATGATAATAAATTCCTATTTCTTTATCCTCATTAGCAATGGTTAAGGCTTCATTTTTATTAAATTTAGGAATACCACTTTTGCGACCCGAAAAATTTATTGCATTCAATTTAATATTAAATTCTGTTTCATTATAGTCGTTTGCAAAATACCAGTTTTCATTGTTTTGTAACCTATCTAAAATAGTTGGATTTTCAAGCAAAACTTTCCAAAACTCATTTTCAGCAATTTTAGTATCCAAGATAACTATCTGTGTTCTCGCACGTGTAATAGCAACATAAAGTTTATTAAAAAAATAACTCAATTCAAACGATTTCTCTCTTTTGGTTAATATTTTTTGCAAAGAATAATCTTTATTTATAAAATAATTTCCAAAACCAAAAAGTATAACTCGCTCATATTCTGAACCTTTTACCGATTTTACCGTTTTAATATTAAAATTTTTGTTAGGGTTGTTTTTACTAAACCAACTGTTTGATGTTTGAAATTCATTTAATTCTTCTTCACTTTCTAAATCGTTGGGAATAAGATAAACATAATTTGTTTTAAGCTCATTCTTAATTTGTTCACTACTATTTATATCATAAAAAACGGGGATTCTATCCTCGTTGAATTTAAAAGTAGAAAGTTGCGGTTTTTCAATATCGGTATTCAAAAATTCCTTTCTAAAAAATTGAATAATATTAGCCAAATTTACTATTTCGTTTCTCGACCTATAATTATAATATAATGTTTCTATAATATTTTTATTTTTCAGTCTGAGCATTTTGTTGGTAAGCTCCTCGTAAAACATAAATTTTAGGTTTTCAAAGCTAAAACCAGTCGGTTTTACGGTTTGAAACGGGTCGCCAGCAAAAAATATAGGCACAAGGTCTGCATTGGATAAATCAAAGTCAGAATAGATTGATAATTTGAGAATTAACTGTATTTCAACACGTGAAAAATCTTGTGCTTCGTCGCAAAAAATAAACGCATATTTTTGTTTAAATGTTTTACGTTCTTTCAACAGTTTTTTCACAATTCCAATTCTATCCCAATAGCCCTTATAGTCTTTAAACTCCTCGTGAGTATATTTTTGATAAAATTGTTGCCATATTTTGTATATTTTTTCGTAATCGGATTTACTAATTTTTGATGATTCTATGGTTTTACTTGGCAGATTTTTAAAAATATCTGGTGTTAAAATTTTATCAACATAATAGCCTTCAATATAAGTAGTTATAACATACCAAACCGCTTCTGCTGTGTAATTTTTCTTCTCAGGCAGATAACATTCTTTTTGATACAGTTTTTTAAAACTATTGAAATTAATAAATTTATCGTCCAAGTATTTTCCTCGTTCATCTTGGTTCAACAATTTGTTTTTCAAAAAATAATTGAAAGGAAAAAATATACTTTTATTTATATTGATAATTTCGTTACGTTCAAAAATCTCAAATTTGGGATTGTTAAGCAATAGCTTTTCTATTTGCTCGCTCGAATGTTTTGAAAGAGTAACATTTTCGGTAAGAAACAATATTTTTTCATCTTGATTATCTGTAATTTCACGATTAATTATTAAATCAGAAATTAGATAATAGAGCATCACCGATTTGCCACTACCAGCTTGTCCGTTGATAAAAACTGGCGGTTTGTTGCTCTCCAACAAGTCTAATTGTTCTTTTTGTAGGGCAAGATTTGCGGCACTACCAGTGCTTTGAATATTTTTTCGCCAAAAGTCATAATTTTTTTCATTAATATCCTTAGGGTTAATTTCATACGCCTTTAATTGATAAAATTCTTGTTCTTTTAAAATTGTTTCACAAATTTCATCTTTTTGCTCCAACACACCTCCGCCCAACAAAGTAATAGAAGGTTTTTTATTTTTTATATAAATGATAAAAATAACATTATTGGAGGCAATTTTTATATTCAGGTTGGCATTAAATACCTCAATATTAACTGTTTTATTCAAAATATCTCTTATCAAACGATAGAAATCAGATTTTCGTCCTTCTAAATCACCTTTTACAAAAAAACTAATCCAGCTTTTGGTTTCAAAAACATTAAAATTAAAATTTGTTCCAAAACCATTATACCATTTGTATTTATTTGACAAAGGAATTTTATTATTAATTTTTTCAATTGAGGCAAAATATTGTTTTTTCGCTTTCTCAATTGTAGCTCTACTTACCGAAGAGTATGTTTTGTTTTTAATTTGATTATAAGTTTTTTTCCATTTATATCCAGTTCCGTCCACATATTCTCTCAAAAAATAAATAGGCTCATCAATTTCGTCGTCAAGGTATTTTTCAAAAATCAATTTATAATTAACGCTGTTTCTGGTGTAGGTAAGAATATTTTTTTTCTGCGAAACTATGCCTTTATCCTCAATTTTATTGTATTCCTCTAATTCTTTAATATCATTTTTAATGATTTCAGAATTACTAATCCTTTCAATATCAATACATGTATATATATAAGCCATAGTTCGCTTTTTTTAAGTTTTGAGTATAAAATGCAAATATAATATTTTTTATTGATTTTAGTGAAAAAGAAAAAAAACAAGCCTTAATTAAGACTTGTTTTTAAAATTAAACAACAGAAATGGAACTTCAGTATTCAGTATGAAGTTACATTTTTCATTGATTTATGGGCGTTTTTCACGAGTATCAATTTCTTCGTTACTTTTGAAATATTAAAATGCTC
>JAOZTW010000237.1 GCA_029938985.1 Bacteroidales bacterium
CATTGAATTTCCATTGAATTTCCATTGAATTTCCATTGAATTTCCATTGAATTTCCATTGAATTTCAACTGAATTTCATTTAATTTACTTTAACCCACTTACCTGTGCTACGTGCATTAATTGCTCCATCATACATAGCTTCTGCAAAAACTCCAGGTAAATAATAACGACCAGCATAGCTCGCATTTAATAGCACTCTATAAGTTTTTGTTTCTCCATTTTTAATGTCAAAATGAGTATAAACTCTGTCGTCTCTAATGTCCTGATAAGTAAATGGACTTGATTCGCCAAGGTTTCCTAAATTAAATAGTCTGGTGTTGATTATCTCCCAGCCAGATGGAAAAATTTGTGCTAATGCCATCTCTTTATAGTTATAAGAACTTGGATTTTTTACCGCTACTTCGGCTATAAAATCTGTTCCTTGTTCTATTGCATCTGGTTGAATTACAGTACCATTAGGAAGTTTATATGTAACATTCACTTGCAAGTTGCTCGACGATGCTTGAACTGTTCCAAGTTCTGGTACTCCTTCCAAAATTAATCTTGCATAAAGAATACTGTTAGTCTTGTTTTCAAATTTAATATCTTGCTCATTCAATGAGTTTAAATCAATTTCTACTTTACAAATTCCACTACTTGAAGTTTTATTTTCTGTTTTTCCTGCAAAAGTATAAGCAAACTTAACGCCCTCAGTTGGTTTGTTGTTTTTGTAGTAATTAGAAATAGCAACAAGCGAATAAGCTACTGTTTGTGTACTCAACCATTTTTTGCTACTCATCACTTCCGAAATTTCTTTAACAAGAGTAAAAGCTTCTGTAGTTTTACCAAGCAGAGTTAGAGTTTGTAAAATAATTGCTCTATCTCTTAAATCGCTACCATAAGTATATGACAACTCTGTATAAGGTGATACATAAGTACTTAAACCAGATATCATAGATTCTGCTACCTTCTTCTTTCCCGAAAGTTTGTAAGCCGCAGCAAGATACCATTTTGCTTTATCCGAAAGCTCTTTTGTCTCTTTTAATCTGTTCATTGCACTTGTAACCGACTGTCCATCAAGTGCAAGTGTGTATAAACGATAAGCTTGAGTAAATTGTGAAGTCTTGCCTTCATCTGTCCAACTTTTTGCTTTTCTTTTTTGATAAGCAGTCCAGTTTTTCATAAATGTAGGAGGTACAGCATAACCCTTATTTTTTGCTTCTAACATAAAATGACCAGCATAATTGGTAGCCCATTCGTTTACATTTGAGCTATTTACCCAATATCCTACTCCACCATTATAAAGCTGAAAATCTTTAATTTTATTTATAGCAGCCTTAATATTTCTTTCCGATTCTCCTTTTTGTTCAGTTGTTAATTCGGTTACATCTGTTAAAAATAATTGAGGAAAAACCGAAGAAGTTGTTTGTTCAATACAACCATAAGGATATTTTATTAAGTATTTTAAACGTTTGTCAAGATTGATAGGCATAATTGACGAAACCTCAAGAATTGCTTTATTTGTTCCCTCAATACCTATTGGAGTAAATAATTTTTCCCAAGAACCTTTTTTAGCCACAGCTTGCGAACTTATTTCCGAAATTGCTGGATTAGGGTTTCTAACATCAATTTCAATTTCAAAAGAAGCTTTTTCTGAACCAGAAGTAGCTATTATTTCTACTTTTGCCACTCCTAATTTTTGATTAACATCAAGTTCAAATTCAATAAGTTGGTCGCCAACTTCTTTAAAAGTCATAGTTTTTGTATTTTTACCTGTTACAGATAAAAAATCATTTGTATTAACTTTTATATTAACATTTTTAATGTTGGTTTCCATTGCAAAAACACTGATTGGCAATTTTACTTTTTCACCAGGACTAAGTACTCGTGGCAATGTACCAAGTAGCATTAGCGGTTTAACCACAGGTGTAGCTTTTTCGGTTGAACCATAGGCAATTTCATCACCTGCAATAATCATTGTTCGCACAGAACCAATATATTTTGGGATTTCAATTTCGTGAGTATTTGTTGTTCCATTATACTCAAAAGGACCAAAATACATTGCAACTGGTTTAAATCTATTAGCTTCCTTATTTTTGCGACCTTCTACTTCGCCATCACCACCTATACT
Organism: Bacteroidales bacterium; assembly: GCA_029938985.1. GTDB lineage: Bacteria > Bacteroidota > Bacteroidia > Bacteroidales > JAOZQN01 > JAOZQN01. The sequence continues at coordinate 2,111 of JAOZTW010000237.1, forward strand.
AATAAGGCGTTCAATTTCGCCACCATAAGAACCAATAACCCAGTCGTATATATCCCATGTTTTTACTCCAAGTGCTTCTCTTGCATAAAATTTATCCCATGGATTTGGAGTTTTAAAATTAGTTAAGTCCAAAATTCCCTCATCTACAATAGCAATTGTATAAGTCATTTTTTTCTTATTCTGCTCCGACACTTTTATTTTAACAGTTGTTTCCGATTCCAATTTATCTGGCATTTCCAAAACAGGATTAAGATGTGTGTTAGGGTCTTCTACAAGAATTGGCATAACACCGTATAGTCTTATTGGCAAGTCGTTAGCCGTTTGTGCGTGAGTCTGCAACAAACTAACATGAACATAAACATTAGGAGCCATCAAATCGGTTGCTTTAAACGAAAATTCAGTATTTCCTTCTTTTGTTTCAACCCAATAATCTTTAATCACCTCAGTGCCAGTCTCAATACTTATTAAAGCACGACCATTGGCTGGCGAAGGAATTGAAAGTTTTACAACATCACCAACATTGTATTTTTCTTTGTCTGCCTCAAACGATAAGGTGTTTGCCGAATTACCTTCACGTTGTGCTTTTCCTGCCCAACCAGGCCAATCTATAAATACAACTTTAGAAGTTGAATGCCCTGAAACAGGGTCGTAAGCTCGAACAAGATAACGTCCCCAACTTGGATAATTAACTCTTATTTTCCATTTTGCTTGTCCATTTTTAGTTTTTACTTTCTCTTCGCTTAATTTAGTACTATATTGACTTGTAAAATAATTGCCAATACCTTCGTTTTCGTCCCACCACCATTGCCATTGAATTTTATAAAATTCCATTTCAATTTCACGGCTTTTCTTTACTGGTTTACCATTTTTATCCAAAATAACAACATTAACCTCATGGTCTTTATCGGTAAGAATCATACTTCTCATTTTATCACCTTTTGGTAATTTTAAACCTACATAACTTTCATAAGGATAATAAGGTACAGTTTTTTGATTAATACTAAAATTTCCACCTTGTTCAAAAACTTTTGTAATAAAAGTAGCTTTTAAAAATCCGGGTGCGTCTTCGGCTTCTATTTGAAGGTCAAAATCTGCAAGTCCTTCTTCGCTAACAGTACCATCAAAAACATTGGATACATCTGTAACCAATTGTTTGGTAATATCATCAAAAATATATTCCGGATATTTCTCAAATTTTGTTTTTGTTTTTCTAACCGAAACATCTACTGTGGCTTTCAAGTTTTTAGCCACTGCTCCGTGTAACCATTTTACCTCAAGATTAGATTCAATATTGTCTCCTTTTTCAATAAAATCATTTTTAAAATTAAGATTTATTTTCAATCTATTTGGTTTTATAGTTTCAATTTTAACTCTTTTGCTAAATTTAGCTCCACCAACAGAAACCGATGCGTTGTAATTTCCTGTTAAAGCATCGTTTGAAGTAGCTACTGGAAATGAGTAAAAACCTGTTTCATTTTTTACTGCCGATTTTGTTGTTACAAGTTGGTTTTGAGGATTTTTAAATTCAAATACAATAGGATGATCATCGGGAAGTGCTTTTCCTTCTTCTTTTAAAATAAAAGTTAAATAAATAGAATCACCCGGTCTCCAAACTCCTCGTTCGCCATAAATAAAACCTTTAATACCTTCTTTTACTGCAACTCCCGAAATATCAAAATGACTTAAAGAAACAGCAGAACCATCATTTATTTTAAGATAGCCTTTTTGGTTATCATGTTTTGCAACTATAAAGTAAGCTTTTTCAATAGCTTCAACATTGCATATTCCATTATTATCAGTTTTAACTGTTTTAAGTAATTGATTTTGATAATTATAAATATCAACTTCAACTGCTCCAATTGGCTTGGTGGTTAGCAAATCGTTAACTATTATTTTAAGATTGTTATTGCTCGATTTTTTACAAATAACGCCCAAGTTAGAAGCTATAATGTTTTGAGACACAGTTTGTTCTTTTGAATAATAAGCTCCATGACAAGGATTATCTTTATTGTCCCAATAGTCCCAATAATCGTAACCATTATAATAGTCCCAATAAGAAGATTCTCCCGTAGGTCCCCAATCAAGGCTTGTTTCCGAAAGGTCGGTTTCTTCTACTGGTTCACCATCTTCGGAGTCGCAACCGTACAAAGAATGCTGTTGTCTAAATGCAAGCGAGATACGATAAATAGAACCTGGTTCTGGGGTTATATAACTACTTAGGTCTAATGAAAAACGATTCCATTTTCCATAGTCCACAATATCTTGGTCGAGCAAACTTACTGTTCTTCTCAAAATAGGCTCTCCTACTCTCATAAGTTCTCTATCATCGTCTAAATCATTTACTTGAAGAAATTGTAAAACATTATCTTCATATATTTTTATTATTGTTACATCAACGGATTTTAGATTTACGGCTTCGAAAGGAAAAATAAGACCTTTTTTAGAGCTTGGTAAAATATTTCCTTTGTTTACAAGTTTTACGGCTGGTTCAATTTTTTGAAAAGCCATTTCAAACTGCTTAGAATCGGATAGTTTATAGCCCAAAATATTTTTTATACCTGTGGCAATCGAAATTTCGTAAACTCCGTCTAATCTATCTTCGGGATATACATTAACCATGTTATCCTCAATTACATATCTTAGACTTTCAATGTTTTTAATTCTAACAAGACCTTCTAAATTTTGATTTTCGTCCAATGGGTCCGAAAATTGAATTTGCATATATTGCTCAGGGTTTTGAATAACGCTGACTGACATGAATTTAAAATCGTCGATAGCAGGAATACGATATTTTTTGCTACCAGTTTTCTTTACTCCTATTTTTTTACCGTTCCATTTCACCACCACATCAGAAGCTTTTTTCATTCTTTGAATGCTATCTATTGTGAAATAATATTTTAACTGGTCAATATCTACTTTCCAGCTAATGTTAAGTTTTTTACCGTTTTGAGTAGCTTGAACAACTTTTTTTAGCTCGTCAATATCTTCATAATCGGCAGTTTGCACCGAACCAATTACTTGTTGCCATTGCAAAGTTTTTCTATCAATAGTTTTTAACTCATCAATTGTTAAATCAAAACTCTGATTTAGTGTGTTTAAAATAAAATTAAACGATTTTAAATCTTTATTTAATTTTAAAAGTTTTCCAAGTTTAAATTCAACAAAAAATTCCTTTCCCGAAGGCAAATATGCTTTTGGTTTAAATTCAATAGTATAATCGTCCAACCAAAAAAAGTCGCCTTCTACTTCTGGCGAAATAACAAATAATTCTTTGGGTAATATGCTTTTATCTTTTATTTGTTCCACAATATCACTCAATAGTTTTACTTTGATAGTAGAAGTTTTGGAGACCAAGCCCGACGAATATGCCGAAATATATTTTCTAAATTCGGGATTGTTGGCGTTAGGTGTTTCACCTTTTATGCCAAAAATAATTGCAGCAGCAAGTGTTGGCACACTTATAGCCAAAGCTATAATAATAAATTTGATTTGTTTTGTTTTCATAATAGTTAAATAGTTAATGGTTAATTCAATAAAAAATTATTTTCGTAAAATTACAATATTATGTTTACCCGTAATTTTTTCGCAAAAATCACATTTTAATGCTACATCTTGTTTAGACACAACAGTAAAACGAGTTGTTATTTCTTCGTGATTAGTAATACATTTGGGGTTTACACATTTTGCTATTCCTACTATTTTGTCGGGAATGGCTACTTTTCTTTTTTCCACCACGTTGTAATCTCTAATTATGTTCAGATTGGCTTCGCTGGCAACAAGGGCTATTTTATTTAGCTCTTCCTCTTTAAAAAATTTCCCCGATATTTTGATAATAGATTTTTTACCAAGTACTTTACTTTCAAGATTGGTTCCAAAAGTTATTTGATTTTCACTTTTTTGAAGGTTTAAAATTCGTATAACTTTAAACAAATCGGAAGCAGGAATATGGTCTATTACAGTGCCTTCCTTAATTGCACTTACTTGTAGTTTTCTTTTTGGCATTTTTATTTTTAATTAAAATTATTATTAAATTGATAAATTATAAGGTCTAAGACCTATTTAATGTTGCTTACGCATTTACATATAATCTTATCATTTAGCATTACAAATATATAAACAGGTAAAAACTTTTGTATGGGTACTTATGTAGAGTTAAAGGCATAAAAACTAATAATAAACGACTTAGGCATATTAACTATTTAAAATTGTTCTTTTGGCTTTTACCTTCTTCAATAAACACGCAAATATCCTGATATTATTTTATTTATTGAATTGTTAAAAACAAAAATAAGTTCATTTAAAATTGTCAATTATTTATTTTAATATGCCTTATTGTTACTTTTACATGCTAAGTTTTATATTTTTACACGCCATAGTTTTTTAGAAAAACCAAACTCAAACCAAAAAGCTAAAGTAATAAAATAAAATTAATATAATCATTTTTCATGCTTTTTTTTATGTTAAAAATTATAAATAACTAACAATTAGCCCAAAACGATTTGCAAACTTTTTGAAAAACATTAAATAGTTGATAAATAAAAGATTAATATTTTTTATGCCTTTTGGGCATGAAAAAAAAGTTCGCAAATCTCGTCTTTTTTTGGTTTTTCAAATCGATTTGCAAACTTTTTTTTGAGGCTTTTTTTTATCTTTGTAAACGTCTGGTATTGTGCTAATTGCAAACATGATTTTTTGGTAAAAAATAGAAAAGTTGGAGAATCTAATTTTTTTTTGTTTTTAAAAACGATTTTCAAACTTTTTTTGATGCTTTATTTTCTGATTTACAAGTTATAAACATTTTTTACCCCCCTTTGGGTGCAAAAAAAACTTGAAAAATGTTTGGATTCTCTGTTTTTTTTAATAATATGGTGAAAAACTATAAAAGCCTGTGTATAAAAAACACAGGCTTTTTTTTTTGAAATTTTAAATCAGTTATTTTTGTTTTACAAGCAAATTTCTTTTCTACATTATCATATTGTATTCCATTTACATTGAGCGTTGTACTAATGCTACTGTAAAAATAATCTTCGGTAACATGGTCAAGACTTTTGCCAATGCCACCTAAATGTCTATTGGTTTCTTTCATTGTTTCTTTTAGTGCTAAAGTTACTCGGTCCGATTTTTTTTGCCATTTTCTTTGACTTTCTTCGTTTTCTTTTACAAATTCTTTCTTCCTCTCTTCATATTTTTTTGTCGTTTCTATCTTCCACGCTTTTAATTCTTTTTCTGATTGCTTGTGCCACTCTTCATATTCTACTTGTTTTTTTGTTAAAATACCAAACATATTATAAACATCTTCACGTGTGTATTTTTGGTGTTCCATATATCTAACTTTTATTATGCAATAATAATTCTTTTGAACAAAGATACAAAAAATAAATGAAAAAAATAGTGTTTTTATTTTTTTATTAAAATAATTAT
>JAOZTW010000238.1 GCA_029938985.1 Bacteroidales bacterium
GTATTATATTTTTATTTAAAAACTACAACTATCTAATAATCTGACAATTATGAAGACAAAAACTTTAGTGATTACCTACTTAAAACAAATAAAATACTTATGAAAATATTAGTTCTTGATAACTACGATTCGTTTACATATAACTTGGTGCAATATATTGAAAAAATTAGTAATTGCGAAGTTTCTGTTTTTCGTAACAACGAAATTTTACTAGAAGAGATTGAAAAATATGATAAAATTGTTCTTTCACCAGGACCTGGAATACCCAACGAAGCTGGTATTTTAAAAGAACTAATTGAAAAATATGCTCCTACAAAACCAATTTTTGGTGTGTGTTTGGGTTTGCAAGCTATTGCAGAAGTTTTTGGTGGCAAATTAGTTAATTTAGACAAAGTTTATCATGGTGTGGCAACTCCAATTTTTGTAAAAGATAAAAACGAATTGCTGTTCAACGAAATACCAATGGAGTTTGAAGCAGGCAGGTATCATTCGTGGATAGTTGAAAATGAAAATTTCCCAGAATGCTTGCAGATAACAGCAGTGGATAAGGAGGGGCAAATTATGGCATTAACACACAAAGAATTTAATGTGCGTGCCGTTCAATTTCATCCCGAAAGTGTACTTACTAAAGAGGGAGAAAAAATAATTAGAAATTTTATTGAAAGTTAAATAAAGAATAATGGGCGTTTTTCATAAGTGTAAAGTACAAGACATTTTTATTTTTCAAATACCGCAGTTTACTTATTGTAAATGAGGATTTTAAAATAATGAGAATAACACTGTAATTTGCATTTATGAAAAATGCTGAATAATGTGACCTTCGTTGAGGAATTTTATAGCTAAAACATTAAAAATTTTCTCCGCCAAGGAGTATTGTGAATTTAAAATTAAAAAAGATGAAAAAGATATTAGAAAAATTATATAATCAAGAAAAACTTAACATACAAGAAGCTGAAAATATATTAACAAAAATTGCAAATGGTGAATTTAATGACTATCAAATAGTATCGTTTTTAACTGTATTTTTGATGAGAGATATATCTGTTGAAGAACTTTCTGGATTTCGCAATGCGTTAATAAATTTGTGTGTAAAAATTGATTTGTCAGATTTTAACACAATAGATTTATGTGGTACTGGTGGAGACAATAAAAACACTTTTAATATTTCTACATTAAGTTCATTTATAGTTGCTGGCACAGGAAATAAGGTTGCCAAACATGGTAATTATGGGGTGTCGTCAATAAGTGGTTCTTCAAATATGCTCGAATATTTTGGTTATAAATTTACGAACAACAACAGCGAGCTAAAAAAGCAAATTGAAACATCAAATATTTGTTTTCTGCACGCTCCACTTTTTCACCCAGCATTAAAATCCGTTGGGCATGTTCGTAAAAGTTTGGGAGTAAGAACATTTTTTAATATACTTGGACCAGTATTAAATCCAAGCAATCCACAAAATCAACTTACTGGCGTTTATAGTCTTGAAATAGCAGAACTGTATGGAAAACTTTTTTCAACATTAGATAAAAACTACACAATTGTACACACTTTGAGTGGTTACGATGAAATTTCGCTTACAGATAGTTTTAAAATTATTACAAAAAATGAAAACAAAATTGTTAGTCCAGAATATTTGAATATGAAAACCTATATGGAAAAAGATATTGTAGGAGGAAAAACAGTGAAAGAATCGGCAAAAATATTTTTAAATATTCTTGAAGGCAATGGTACTGAGGCTCAAAATAATGTTGTGCTAACAAATGCCGCAATTGCAGTTCAAACTATTAGTAATAAGGAATTTGAATGGTGTTTTGAAGAGGTTAAAAAATCACTTTTTGATAAAAAAGCTTTACAATCGTTAAAAAATTTGACGTTTTTCAAAGTGTAAGGCATATTAAAATAAATAATTAAGTATTTTAAATGTTGATTATTTGGTTCACTATACCTTATTTTTAAGGCTAAAGTAAGATAATTAACTGAATTAAAATGGAATAATTATTGTGTATTTGATATCTTAAATAAAATAAATATATGGAAAAAAAATGGCTACATAAATATAATACTATTTCACGAAAGAATACGTTTTTTTCTGCAAAAATAGGCATTTTTTTGTATTGTTTTTCTATATTTGGTGGTTTAGCTCCTTTTGTAAACTTTACATTACCTTTGATTATTTGTATTTTCTTTCCTGCTCCTATAACCTTAATTGTGATGTTTTTACAAAAATATTACAAATTGCGACATGAATATCTGTTGTTTACAATTATGTGTACTTTTACGCTTTCAACAGCCCTTTTACCACTTTTTGTGAACAACCAATTATGGCAATCAATGCTGGGACTTGCAAATATTGCCACACTGATTATTCCTGCAATACTGATACTTACAAAAGCAAAAAATGTTGTTTTTTATGTTAGTTATGCCGTAATTGTAAATTTTATTGTTAATTATTTTTTTGCAGATTACAGTTACGAGTTACTTGTGGGACCTCATGCGGTTTCTTTGAGTGTAGCGGTATCAACAATATTTTTGGCGAAATTCAAATATTCAAGTGCTCGCAATACTTTTCTATTAAACTGGCAACTAAACAAAAAAAATGAAGAGATGCAGTTTAAAAATCATGAAATTCTTGAAAAAAATGAAGAGCTAAATCAACTAAATGAAGAAATGCAATTTAAAAATCATGAAATTCTTGAAAAAAATGAAGAACTGAACCAACTAAATGAAGAAATACAAGCTCAAGCCGACAATTTAGAAGCGGCTTTTAAACAAATAGAATCGCATCATTTAAAAATTAAAAGTAGTATAAAATATGCAAGTACAATACAAAAAGCAATACTTCCTGCAAAAGAAAGTGTTGACAAACACTTGCAAACATTTGTTCTTTTCCGTCCCAAAGATGTAGTTTCAGGTGATTTTTATTGGTTTGCATACCTGCCAGCAAAAGATACTTTTTGTGCAAAAATATTTATAGCCGCAGTAGATTGTACCGGACATGGAGTTCCTGGTGCTTTTATGAGCATGATAGGTAGTCGATTACTAAACGAAATAGTAAACGAACGTAAAATAACCAACACAGCTAAAATACTTGAACTGTTAGATGCAGGGATAATAAAATCGTTGAAACAAAACAAATCACGAAACAACGATGGCATGGACGTTTGTTTATGTAGAATAGAAAAACAGGAAAATCAAGGGGCTTATATACAATTCTCTGGAGCAAAGCGTCCATTATTTTTATATAAAGCAGACTCAGGCAAAATAGAAATTATAAAAGGAAGCAGGCGTTCAATAGGTGGAGTACGCAGAAATCTAAAAAAATCATTTGCGACAAACTTAATAAATGTAGAAAAAAATGATATACTTTATCTTACTTCAGATGGATATATAGACCAAAATAATAGTAAAAGAGAACGTTTTGGTACAAAAAATTTCGTTAAATTATTAAACAAAATAGCTACTAAAGACCTGAATAAACAAAAAGAAATTCTTGATGTTAAATTAACCGACTATATAGGAATCTCAAAACAAAGAGATGACATTACTATCCTTGGTGTAAAAACAGTTGAAAAATAATTGAAATTCAATTGTCGTTTACGTTCTTTTTAGGCATATTAAAATAAATAATTAACCAATTTAAGCGATGTTATTTTTACCAATTCAATAAATATAATAATATCAAGATATTTGCTTATTTTTTTGAAGAAGATAAAATTCAAAAGAACAAGTTTAAATGGTTAATTATTTATTTTGATATGCCTTAAACTTACTTATTATTTCATTTTCATTAATAAAAAAATTAAAAATGACAATACTTGATAAAATAACAAAACATAAAATAAAAGAAGTAGCAGAACGAAAAGAGCTTTTTCCTGTTAAATTATTAGAAAAAAGTATCTTTTTTGATTCTCCAACTATTTCACTTAAAGAATATTTACTTCTGCCAAACAAATCTGGAATTATTGCAGAATTTAAACGAAAATCTCCTTCAAAAGGATTTATAAACAAATATGCAGTACCCGAAAAAGTTTCAGTGCAGTATATGCAAGCAGGTGCTTCTGCCTTGTCGGTGCTTACTGATAGTGAGTTTTTTGGAGGCAGTAATGAGGATTTAAAAACAGTTCGTAAATTTAATTATTGCCCAGTTTTACGAAAAGATTTTATTATAGATGAATATCAAATAATAGAAGCAAAATCAATAGGGGCAGATGCTATTTTGCTTATTGCGGCTATACTTACAAAAACACAAATAGCTGAATTTGAAAAATTTGCATATTCATTAGGTTTAGAAGTTTTGCTTGAGGTACACAACGCAGAAGAATTGAAAAAACTGCAATTTGAAAATAGAATTATTGGTGTAAACAACAGAAATTTAAAGACCTTTGTTACCAATATTGAAACATCTATAGAGTTAAGTAAATTGCTACCAAATGAATGTGTTAAAGTTTCGGAGAGTGGAATTAGTAGTGTGGAAAATATTATTGAGCTAAAAAAACATGGTTTTAAAGGCTTTTTGATTGGCGAAAATTTTATGAAATCGGCAAATCCTGGGCAGGCATGTAAAAACTTTATAAAAAAATTAAAATCAAATTAAAATTTTATGAAAATAAAAGTTTGTGGAATGAAAATTCCTGATAATATTGAACAGTTATCAAAATTGAATATTGATTTTATGGGATTTATTTTTTATAAAAAATCAAAAAGATATACCAAAACTATTGCCATAGATATTACTAAAAATAAAAAAAAAGTTGGTGTTTTTGTAAACGAAAATATTGATAACTTGATTGATATAACTATACAAAATAATTTACACTACGTTCAGTTGCATGGCGACGAAACTGTTGAATATTGCAAAAAATTAAAAGAACAAAAAATAAAAATAATAAAAGCTTTTAGGATTGAGGATAATTTTGATTTTGAATTAACAAATAAATACCAAGATTTTTGCGACTATTTTGTTTTTGACACAAAAGGCAAAAATTATGGAGGCAATGGTGTGAAATTTAATTGGCATTTGCTTGATAATTACAAAGGAACAACCCCTTTCTTACTTAGTGGAGGAATAGCACTGGAGGATTGTGATAGTCTGAAAAAATTTAATCATTCAAAATTTATAGGGGTTGATATAAATAGCAAATTTGAAATTGACGCTGGCTTAAAAAACATTGAAGAGATTGAAAAATTTATTGAGAACATAAACGGAATTAGGAATTAAGAATTGGTTTACACCTTAAAATTCAACTTAGTATCTTACAAATGTTTTTACATATTTGCATTTCTTTAATCTATTGGTTTTAATCACATAATTGTATCATTGTACCATTGAATAATTGTATCATTCCTTAGTATCTTACAAATGTTTTTACATATTTGCATTTCTTTAATCTATTGGTTTTAATCACATAATTGAATAATTGCCAACGGTTTGTTAGTTTAAACATAAAAAAATAAAGTTTTACAACATAATAATATAATGAAATATAAAGTTAACAAAAAAGGATTTTATGGGAAGTTTGGAGGAGCTTATATCCCCGAATTACTATATCCAAATGTGGAGGAGTTACAAAATAATTACAAACAAATTATTGAAAGTGATGAATTTCAGACGGAATATAAAAAATTACTTAAATATTATGTAGGTCGTCCAAGTCCTTTGTACTATGCCGAACGACTTTCAAAACAATATAATACTAATATTTATTTAAAAAGAGAAGACTTAAATCACACTGGGGCTCACAAAGTTAATAATACTATTGGTCAAATTTTAATTGCCCAAAAACTTGGAAAAAAAAGAATTATTGCAGAAACAGGAGCAGGACAACATGGTGTAGCCACTGCGGCAGTTTGTGCTTTAAAAGGTTTAGAATGTACTGTTTATATGGGCGAAGTTGATATTGCAAGACAAGCCCCAAATGTGGCTCGTATGAAAATGCTTGGAGCAAAAGTTATTCCTGCAACAAGTGGTAGTAAAACTCTTAAAGATGCAGTTAACGAGGCTATTAGAGCTTGGATAAACAATCCAGAAGATACATATTATTTGATTGGCTCGGTTGTTGGTCCGCACCCATATCCAGACATGGTGGCTAAACTACAAGCAGTAATAAGCAAGGAAATGAAACTGCAATTAAAGACACAAACAGGTAACGAAAACCCAGATACTATAATTGCTTGCGTTGGTGGGGGGAGTAATGCGGCTGGCTCTTTTTATCATTATTTGAAAGATGAAAATGTAAAACTTGTTGCAGTAGAGGCAAGTGGCGAAGGTGTTTTTTCGAACAAAACAGCAGCCACAATACAGGTAGGTACACCAGGTATTTTGCATGGTAGTAAAACTATACTTATGCAAGATAAGTACGGTCAAGTAATTGAACCTTACAGTATTTCGGCAGGTTTAGATTATCCAGGAATAGGACCAATTTTTGCACATCTGTTTGACCAAAAACGAGCCGAGTTTTTAAATGCAACCGACAAAGAGGCTATTGAAGCGGCTTTTGAACTTGCTAAATTAGAGGGTATTTTACCAGCACTCGAATCATCGCATGCTTTGGCGGTTCTTAAAAAAATGAAATTTAAACAAGACGAAACAGTTGTTGTTATACTTTCGGGACGTGGAGACAAAGATTTACAAACTTATATGAAATTTATTTAAAAATGATAAAAAAAACTTTTAGAGATAAAAAAAATATACTCTCAATATATTTTACGGCAGGCTACCCAAATATAAACGACACTACCACAATTATTAAACAACTTGAAAAATCTGGTGTGGATTTAATTGAAGTAGGAATTCCTTTTTCAGACCCGCTTGCCGACGGACCAACAATACAAAAAAGTAGTTCGCAGGCTCTGAAAAATGGAATAAATTTGGATATTGTATTTTCGCAATTAAAAAGCATTAAAAATGAAACAAATATTCCGTTAATTTTAATGGGCTATCTTAATCAAATGATTGCTTTTGGAGAAGAACGATTTTTGAAAGAATGTAGAAATTCAAATATTGACGGATTAATAATTCCAGACCTGCCAGTTGATGAGTACCAAACTAATTATAAATGTTTGTTTGAAAAATATAATTTATCAAATATATTTTTAATAAGTCCTCAAACAAAACCAGAACGCATTAAAGAAATTGATGAAATTTCGGATAGCTTTATATATATGGTGTCGTCAAATTCAATAACAGGAGCAAAAGGGAGCTTAAATACTAATCAAATCTCGTATTTTGAAAGAATTAAAAATATGAAACTTAAAAATCCCACTCTTATCGGCTTTGGCATTTCTAATAAACAAAATTTTGATAATGCTTGCAAATATTCGCAGGGAGCAATAATTGGAAGTGCTTTTATAAATAAAATTTCGGAAGAGGGAGACTTAAAAAATAATATTAATGAATTTGTAAGGCATATTAAAATAGATAATTGACTAATTTAAACGAAGTTAAAAGCCAAAAGAACAAATTTAAAAAGTCAATTATTTGTTTTAGGCATATTAAAATAAATAATTAACCAATTTAAGCGATGTTA
>JAOZTW010000007.1:0-23340 GCA_029938985.1 Bacteroidales bacterium
ATTTTATTAAAAAGCAATTAATCAATGCTTTAATGTTATGATAAAAAGTTTTCCCAACTTTTCAGTAAAAACAAAAAATAGAAGTTTTATACAGAAATAAAGATGTTTTTCTGTTGTTCGTTTACAAATTTTAAAAAAACACTTTATGAGCTTTGCTCTGTAGTTGCAAAACTGCAACGAGAGTTGCAACTACAGTAAAACCCTTATATTTTGCTTTTATAAAAAATGCCCTTTTTATTTGGTTTTTTTATAAATTGCAAATAATGAACTTTTTGTAATACCAATTGTAAAACACTGACATTATGCAAATTAAATGTTTTTAGTGAATATTAATATGCAGAGTATTAGCATATTCACTTTTTACAGTAAAACTACAATAGCTTAATATTCATATCATTATGAAAGCAAAAACTTCATTAACTAACACCAATCTACTTGTTTGTTTTGTACTTTTAAAAAATTTTAAAAGTCATTAAATAGCTCGCTATTTGCAGATTATTAAATTATTAAAAAAACAAAAAAATGGTGTATCTTGGAGCTATTTATTTTTTCATTTTCACTTAACCATAAATAAACGAAAAAATTTAAAACAAATATTCCGAAAATTTTATTAATAATGTATGATAAATATTTCAATTTGCAATTTTTTTATTAATTTTGTATTGTAGTAAAATTCAAATATTTACAAAAAACAAGTTTTAATTGCTTAAATACTAAGTAATTAATATGAATTACACAAACTCTTTTGAGTGAAAAAATTGAATATTTGTAAATTTACATATTTTGAAATTTATTTGTTAATTTCAGATAATTGTAATGTTGAAAATCTAAAATATAATTAAAAATTTATAAAAATAAAAAATATGAACAACCAAAAAAATATTGAAAGTTTATCAAGTATTTCAAAAGAAGAAGTTTTGATTAATTTTGAGAACTTACCAAAATTAAACTATTTAATACTTGAAAATGAAGCTTATCCTGGATTTTATGAAGGTAATTATCTGCCAATTGAAAGTAATTATAAAACTAAATCAATATTTCTTATAATTGAAAGTTTGAATTCTTTTCATATCGTAAGATTGTATCGTGTAATTTTTAGAATAAAAAAAGAATTAGGTTTTAAGTGTGATATTAGTCCTGCAATTGTAGAACTATACAACTATGAAAATAAAGCTATTCGTGTACGTTTAGAAGATCTAAATAACATAGTTAAAATAATAGAACTTCTACAAAAAGAAGGTATCAAATTATTGAAAAATAAAAAAATAGGTAAATATAGCTCCCTTATTCATTTGAAAAAATTTGTACAAATGGATTTCCTTGCCGAAGATATTTATCAAGACCGCAACGATAAGGACACACATTACATTGCCCTACCACATGTTGTTAATATAGATGATTTTCAGCAAATAAATAAAAGTGTGAAAAATAATTATCAGCTTAGTATGTTTGATGGGGCAAGATGTACTATTTTACAATTAAACGGAGTAAAGGATTTTGCAAGAATTTATTCAAAAGGAGGTTATTCAATGGAACAATTAGAAAGTTTAAAAGAAAAATTCCATTTTCAAACCAAAGTATATTTTGATAGAAAATAATCTACAATTAGTGGTTAGTGATTAGCTGTAAACGAATCACTAACCACTAATAACTAACCACTAATTGTTTATGTATAAATTGAAAATTATAATTACAATTTTATTCTCAATAATATTTTTGCAACCAGCTTTATCTATTGGAGATTCTACCTCAGTTAAACTTCTGATTTATAGATACAACAAAATAGATGATGCAAAACAAAAACTTATATTATTAAAACAAATAAGTGATTATTTTTTGAATAATGATATTGAAAAATCGTTTTATTATTCCAAACTATACTTAACATTAGCTCAAAAAGAGAATAATTTATCAGGCTTGTACTTTTCTAATACAAATTTAGGAATAACTTATGCAAACACTGGGAATTACAAAGAAGCCTTAGCTTTTTTTCACAAATCTCTTGATGTGGCAAAAAACATGCCTGCCCCTCGCCTGATAGCACAGACCTATAACAATATTGGTTTCAATTACAAGTACATGGGAGAATATATATTGGCGATAGATTATATGAACAAATCGCTTTCTACCAAAAAAAAACTTGACGATACAATAGGAGTTGCGATGAGTTACAACAACATTGGAATTGTATATATGGAAATTGGTAGCTACGATAAAAGTCTAATATTTTTTTTAGATGCTTTAGAAATAAAAGAAAAATACAAAAAAGACGGCTCAATAGCAAGTACTTATAATAATATTGGTGCTATCTATTTTCACATGGAAGATTTTGATGAAGCACTTAAGTTTTATAACAAAGCACTGTTAATAGAAATAGAATATAATAAAACCTTAAATTCATCCACTACTTTGTTGAACATTGGTGGCATATATAAAGAAAAAAACGATTTTACAAAAGCTTTGCAATATTACAAAAATTCGTTACAAATATCGGAAAACAATAAGCTGAGTAATCAAAAAGCTAAAGTATATTTATTAATTGGTTCACTGTATTATGAAGAAAAGAAATATAAAACATCTTACGAATATTTTCAAAAATCGCACAATTTATATTCATCTATTGAAGATAAAATAGGAGTTGCTAAAAGTTTTTTGTATTTGGCTAAAAATTTAATTAAAACAAATGAATTGCATACCGCAAAAATATTTTTGGAAAAAAGCCTAATAACTTTCAAAACACATAAATTAAAAAGCGAAATAGCAACAAATTATTTATTTCAATCTAACCTATATAAAATACAAAAAATTGATTCTTTGGCACTTAAATATTATAAGTTATATGTACAACAAAAAAATTCTATTTTTAACGAAAATACCGATAACAGAATTAGAGAACTACAAATAATATATAGGCTTAAGGAAAAAGAAAAAGAACTTGAACTTTTATTAAAAGATAAAAAAATAAAAGAAATTAAACTTTTTCGCAGAATGTTTTTTATTTTAGGCTTGTTGTTAATAACCATTATACTTATTATATTAATAATTTCAATTATAAGAAAAAAAAAGTTTGAAACACGCACTTTTATTCTATTGGGCGAACAGCAAAAAAAAATACATAAAAAAGAAAAAGAAGAACTCGCTTTAAAAATAGAAATAAAAAACAAAGAACTTACATCTTATGCACTACGGCTTGTAGAAAAAAATGAATTGATTACAGATATAGAAAAAAAATTATATTCAATACATTATAATTTAAAAGATGCTAATAAAGAAAAAATGCAAAATATTATTTCGGAACTAAAAGTCAGTAAAAATCAAAATATGTGGCAAGAATTTGAAATTAGATTCGAACAAATAGACGCTGGTTTTACTAAAAGACTTAATAAAAAATTTCCAAAACTTACTTCTAACGAAAAAAAATTATGTGCTTTTCTTAAACTAAATATGAGTACAAAAGATATTTCTTCCATCACATTACAATCGGTACACAGTATAAATGTTGCAAGAACAAGAATGAGAAAAAAGCTAAATCTCGTAAATACAGATATTAGTATTAGTTCTTTTTTATCAAATATTTAAAATATTGCTTTTCGTTAAACCATTCATTATTACATCATAATAAGAATTGTATTAATATTGTATTAACATTTTTATTAATTTAAATTTGCAATTATTATTCATATAAAATATATTTGCATTTTAAAATTTATATATTAACTTAAATATTTTTTATTATGACAAACAAATTTTTTATTGTATTAATTATTTTTTTTGTAGGATTAAATGCAAGTGCACAAAAAACACAAACATGGCAAGAGCTAACAACTTTTGACGGTAGCGACGAAGGAGAACTTTATGGTATGTCTATTGATATGCAGGACGAAATAGTTGTAGTTGGTGCTTCGGAAAAAGTAAATGTATTAGAAAAAACTGCAGATGGTTGGGAACGAGTAGCAGAATTATTAGCATCAGATGGCGGTTCATTAGTTTATTTTGGTACATCGGTTGCAATTCATAACGATGTAATAGCAGTGGGAGCAGATGGAAGTAATGCGGTTTACATTTTTGAAAAACCTGTAGGAGGTTGGAGTGGTACATTAAATGAATCAGCAAAACTAACTTCCGCTTCAGCAAGTACAACCTTTGGAGTTTCTATAGATATATTTAACAATCTTGTAGTTGTAGGTGCTTACGATGCAACAGCAAATACATCAGGCAATGCTTTTATTTTTGAAAAACCAGTTGGTGGTTGGACAGGCAATATAAATGAAACGACAAAACTGATAGCATCAGATATTAACATTGGAGATGGATTTGGAATTTCTGTTGCAATACACTCCGAAACTATTATTGTAGGTTCGTGGAAGAGTGGGACGCTTGGTAAAGCTTATGTTTATACAAAACAAGAAGCTGAATGGACTGACGAAATTACTGAGGTCATACAATTATCGGCTTCCGATGGTGAAGCAGATAACTTTTTTGGTCGCTATGTAAGTATTGATAATAACACAGCAGTAATTGGTGCTCATAACGATAACGATGGTATTGGTGCAGCATACGTTTTTGAAACATCAGACAACTGGAGTACAGCATCAGAAGTTGCAAAATTAACATCTTCGCTTAATAATTCTATTTATTTAGGCTGGCGAACAAATATTTTTAAAGAACGAATTACAGTAGCAGGGCACGCTAGTAAAATTGTATACGTGTTTGACAAACCAACTACTGGTTGGGAAACTACAACTGAAAGTTTTCAATTAAATAGCACTGATGCAGCATTGTTGGAAACAAGTCGTTATGGTTGGGGAATGGCTAATTCAGATGATATTATTGTAGTTGGTGCAAGAGAATATAATAATTATACAGGGAAAATTTATTTATATGAAAAAGGAGCTGTTGGTATAAACGAATTAAATAATAGATGGTTAACTAATATTTATCCCAATCCTACTCATGGTACAATTAATATCGAACGGTTAAATAATGAAAATATTACTAAATTAATGGTGCTTGATATTACTGGCAAAATAATACAGGATAAAAAAGACATAGAACAAAATGTAATAATTGATTTGTCGGAATACCAAAATGGTATTTATTTTATTAAAATTCAAACAGAAAAACAAATATTTACAACAAAAGTTATTAAACAATAATTACAAAAATAAGGAATGATACAATTATTAAATGGTTCTATTATACAATTATATTATTTATATATAAGTACCCATACAAAAGTTTTTACACATTTATATTTTTTTAATCTATTGGTTTATAATTATATAATTGTATCATTCCTTAGTTTTCAGATGCGTCCAAAAATAAATTAGGATTTATTCATTAAAAATATTGGCGTTTTTCATAAGTGTAAAGTACAAGGCATTTTTATTTTTTAAATACCGCAGTTTACTTATTGTAAATGAGTATTTTAAAATAATCAAAATAACGTAGTAATTTGCATTTATGAAAAATGCCAAAATATTAAATTGAGTTAGTTAAAAATGTAACTTCAAACTCCTGCTTTAAGAAACGTAGAATAGTCGCAAACTTGTCAGACAAATTATTTGATTAGTAGCCAATTCGCAGATTCTCCAAGCTGGAGCTTGGTGTTACATTTTTTTATTCAAATTTTTTTCTAATAGAATATTGGGGTTGTTTGTTTAACGACAAAAATATACGCCCAACATATTCTCCTACCATACCTATTGCAATTAAAAGTATTCCAGAAAACAAAGATACCGACACAATCAAAGAAGCATATCCCATTGGCACTGTGGGTTCTAAAAATTTCATGACAACACCAGCCATTCCGAGAATAAATGCTAATATTGAGAATAAAAACCCAATAAAAGTAGCTATTCTAAGTGGGAGTATAGAAAAATTGGTAAACATGTTTAACCACAACGAAATTAATTTACCGACTGTATATTGTGATTTTCCTTGTTTACGTTCCGAGTGTTTAACTTTTATTTTACCAATACTATCAGTAGTTCGCAGAATTAATCCATCAATGTATGGGAATGGTAGGTCGTATTTGATGATTTCGGAAATAGTAAATTTACTAATTGATTTAAAGCTACTTAAATACAAATTCTTTGGTTTTTTCAGCATCAAATTTGCTGCTCTATCATTAAATCTACTCCCTAAGTTTCTAAAAAATGAATGCTTTTTTTTATCATAAAAAGTATAAATAACATCAAAATTATTGGATAGCGAAAATTCAATCAGTTTGATTACTTCTGATACAGGATTTTGGAAATCATCGTCCATTATTATTGCATAGTCACCAGTTGTTTGATTTAGTCCCGCCATCACTGCGTTGTGTTCTCCTACGTTTTTGGCGAGGGAGTAATATTTTACAATTTTTTCATATCTATTATACAGGTTAATACAACTTTTTTCGGAATTATCTTTTGAACTATCGTTAACCAAAATAATTTCTAAATTATAATTTACAAGTTTATCAACTAATTTTTCTACTAAGCTTTCAATGGTTGTTTCACTATTGTAAACAGGAATTACTATTGATATTTTTGACATTTTAGAAATTATTAAAAATTAACAGCTTGAGAAGTACAAGAAAAAGGGAGTTATTCATAATTCTACTTTACGAAGTTAAAGCAAACGCCAAAGGCGTGAGAATCAATAAGCTTACCTTCTATGGCAAGAAAAATTATCTATTTGTTTATAAGCACCAAAGGTGCGTAATCTATTTACTAATGTAAGTTATTTCGGCGTTTTTCACGAGTATCAAGTTCAAGGCTTTTTTGAAATATTAGAATTAAAGTTTCATTTTGTAAATGAGCATTTTGTTATTTCAAAAGTAACGAAGAAATTGGCATTTGTGAAAAACAAAAAAAAGCCTATCAAATATGATAGGCTTCTCTTAATAATAAATAATTAGGCATACTAAAATAACTTCATTTAAATTTGTTAATTATTTATTTTAATATGCCAGTGAAAGGAGAAAATTAAATTACACTTACTTTAACTGCATTTAACCCTTTTTTTCCTTCTGCTAATTCAAATTCTACTGTATCGCCTTCACGAATTTCATCTACTAATCCTGATACGTGTACAAAATATTCTTTTTTTGAATTATCTTCAGTAATAAATCCATAACCTTTGGCTTCATTGAAGAATTTTACTGTTCCATTTTCCATTTTTAATAATTTCAATAATTTCAATAATTTAATAGTTTAATTTTACGGCTCAAAGATAGTATTATTTTATTTTATAAAATAATTTTTTTTGCTTTTTTTTAAAAAAAAATTATTTAAACTTATAAATTACAAATAATATTAAATAAAAAAGTCACATAAACATCTGTATTTTAAGTAAGTACTAAATATTATATAGAGTAAAAAATAATATTATGATTGGAAGTATTTTTTTCATTTAATTGTAATTTCCTAATATTTTTGCTACAATATTCATTGCACCATTTGCAATATCAACAATTGTAGCATCTAACATGTAGCATGGCGTTGTGTAAAGGTTGTATTTTTTATCGTAAACAACTTCTCCATGATTTGTTATTTTATGATTTGCGCCCATATTATTAATAATTTCTGCTGTTGCTTCATCACTGCCAATTGTAACATCAGCATTTTCAAATATTTTAGCTAAAATAGCTGGCGAGATACATAATCCACCAATTGGTTTTTTTTGTTCTGCCATTTGTTTTATCATTTTTTCAATCAGAGGATTTATTTTACTTTCAAGTCCTTTAAAAGCAAAATCTGAGAAATTTTTGGCAACACCAAAACCTCCAGGAAGAATTAAAGCATCAAAATTATTTGCATCAAAATCGGTTATATCTTTTATATTTCCACGAGCAATTCTTGCAGCCTCAACCAAAACATTTCTTGTTTCGTTCATTTCTTCACCTGTCAAATGATTTATTACATGGTGTTGATTTATATTGGGTGCAAAAATTTGATATGTTGCTCCTTGTTTTACTATTGCATAAAGTGTCATTGTAGCTTCGTGAATTTCTGCACCGTCGTAAACACCACATCCTGATAGTAATACTGCAAATCTTTTTTTCATCTTTAAATTATTAAATTATTAAATTATTTTTTTAGTAATATTTTGGCGTTTTTCACGAGTATTAAGCTCAAGGCTTTTTTGAAATATTAGAATTAAAGTTTCATTTTGTAAATAAGCATTTTAATATTTCAAAAGTAACGAAGAAGTTGATACTTGTGAAAAACGCCAATATTTTTATCAATTATTTTCCAGTTCCCTGAATTACAGTTCTAACTGTATATATTAATATTTTAAAATCCACATAAAGCGACATATTTTGAAGATAAATAATATCATATTTTAATCTTTCTACCATTTCATCTACATTTTCTGCATATCCAAACTTAACTTGTCCCCAAGATGTTATTCCAGGTTTTACTTTATGTAATTTCAAATAATAAGGAGCTTTCTCTACTATTTTATCAATATAAAATTGTCTTTCGGGGCGTGGACCTACCAGCGACATACTGCCAAACAAAACATTAAAAAACTGAGGAATTTCGTCTAATCTTGTTTTTCGCATAAACTTTCCAACTTTTGTTATTCTGCTATCATTATCAGAAGAAAGTGAGGGACCTAATTTTTCGGAGTCTAAATACATAGAACGAAATTTAAAAATTTTAAATGGTTTTCCATTTTTCCCTACTCGTTCTTGTGCATAAATAATGGGACCTTTTGAACTAAATTTTACAGCAATTGCAGTTATAGTATAGACAGGACTTAGAATTAAAATCGCAAATAATGAGACAAATACATCAAAAAGTCTTTTAATGTTTTCTTGTACTGCGGTCATTAAATGGTTTGGTATTTTTATAAGTGGGGAGCTATAAAGTGCAGATATGTTGGCGATTCCCGTAACAATATCAAACATACTTGGAATAACTTTGATTATCACATTTGTTCTATGTAGTTTAGTTAATATCCTATTAATTTCTTTATGTTCCGACGATTCAATTGCAACAATTACTTCTTCTATTTGTTGTTTTTTTATTATTATGTCTAAATCTTCAAATTTTCCAAGCTTGGGAATTAATTTTTCTAATTCAACATTTGATTTGTCATATATATTAATAAAACCTACAAATTTATTTCCTGCAGATTTTTTTTGATTTTTAAATTCGTTAAAAGTTTGCAAAGCTTCCCCATTGCTACCAACAAGCAATGTTGAAAAACCTATATTTCTATTTCTAAGTCTTTTAATTGTAGTGCTTGTAATAATTACTCGAGGAATATATGTTAGAAAAAAGTGAGTTGAAAACAAAAAAAGTAATGAAAGGTAGTAATCTTTATAGGTATTAATAAAATCATCAAGTATCAAAATAAAAAAAATAATAAGAACTCCAAGCAAGGACAAAGTAAATGTTTGCCATAATTCTTTCAAACGAGATTTGCGATAAATATCTCTGTAATAGCCCATTAAATAATACGATAACAACCAAAAAACTGGTATTACAAAAATACTAATCAAGTAGTTTTTATCAAAAATATTATGCAAATTAACATAATTATCAATTTCGATAATCATCTTTCTATAAATAAAAAAAAGTGTCCAAGCAGTTGCTGCACTAAATAAATCGAACACTACATATTTTATTGTATGAAGTTTATTGTTCATAATTTTTTTAAATTCTTGTGATTTTACAACAATAAATTTTAAATTTCAGTTTATTAAAATATTTATTTACAGCAGTAAACTCAAACTTTAAAATATTGAAAGTCTTGATTTTTTGAGTTTTTTATACTAATATGTTGTAAAACTTAAATTTTAAATAAATTTTTTTGGCATTTTTCACGAATATCAATTTCTTCGTTACTTTTGAAATATTAAAATACTCATTTACAAAGGTAAACTTTAATTCTAATATTTCATAAAAGCCTTGAGCTTGACACTCGTGAAAAACGCCAAATTTTTTATATACAATTGTATTTCTATGTATTAACCAATTCTTAATTCATTTTTAACGGTTGCCCTGTTGTTTCAACAACATTCATCCATAATTCCCCTTCAAGATTTATTCTTTTTCTTTGTTTTACTGTAGTTGAAATTGGCATGAGAGTAAAATATTGATTCCAATAACCAACAATAGCTCCTGTTTTACCTGCCATAGCTGCATGTACTGCATTTTGTGCAAGCAAATTACAAAATTTACTGTCATTTGCAATCGCTGGAGCACTTCTTATAATATAACTTGGATCAATGTATTTTATAGTAAAAGGAAAATTTTGTTTTTTAAATTCTTCAGATATTTTTTTCTTTAATAAAACACCAATATCCTGAAATTTAACATTTCCAGAAATATCTTTATGAGTTTCTTTGTCTTCAAAAAGAAACTGCCCAGCCCCCTCCCCTACTATTATTACGGCATGTTGACTAACTTCAAGTCTTCTTTTTAGACATTCCAAAAAACCATTTTCACCATAAAGGTTAAATTCCATTTCTGGAATAATTACAAAATTTGCTTCTTGAGTGGCTAAAGCAGCATTAGCTGCAATAAATCCAGAGTCTCGCCCCATTAATTTAATTATTGCTATTCCATTATAAGCACCTTTTGCCTCATTATGAGCATTTCTAATAATTTCATCTGCAATTGTAAATGCTGTTTCAAAACCAAAAGATTTATCTATAAAGCTTATATCGTTGTCTATTGTTTTGGGAATTCCAATTACCGAAATTTTAAGATTTCTTTTTTCAATCTCTTCCTGTATTTTAAAAGCTCCCTTTAAAGTTCCATCTCCTCCTATTGTAAACAAAATATTAATATTTTGAATCTCTAAGCTATCAACTATTTCGTCCACGTTTTGGTGTCCTCTTGAAGAACCTAATATTGAACCACCAATTGTATGAATGTTTTCAACAGTTTCGGGAGTTAAATCAATGTAGGGATGTTGGTAAGTAGCTATAAATCCACTATATCCATACTGAAAACCAACAATTCTATTAACATTGTAACGGTAGTTGAGCTGCATAACCAAGCCTCTAATAACATTATTTAAACCAGGACAAAGACCTCCACAGGTTACTATTCCTACTTTAGTTTTTGAGGGGTCAAAATAAATATATTCTTTAGGTCCTGCTTTTTCAAAAGAAATAAATTCTTCTGTAATTGGGTTGAAAGTATCAATATTTATAGTAGCGTTGTATAAAATTCTTTCTCCATCTACAACATAATTAAATATCCCATCGCCATCAATTTTTGAAAGTTCTAATGGAGATTTTACCTTTCGTTTTCCTAAATTTTTTACTTCAAAGTTTTTTTTACTAATTTTATTCATTCCTTGTTTTTTCAAATTTCTTGTTTTTGTGCTTCTGGCTACCCACATAAAGTTAGCCAGTAAGTACCCATACAAAAGTTTTTTTACACATTTGCACTTCTTTAATCTATTGGTTTATAATAAAATAATTGTATCATAAACCATTCAATAATTGTATCATTCCTTACTATTATGTTGTAAAATTATGTTTTTTCAACATAAAATTTTAAGGTGTAAACCAATTCTTATTTCCTTTTGTTACTCCTTCCATGCTTTTTTTTCTTTTTCAAAAAGCTCCAAAATTTTCCTTTATTTCTTCTTTTTCTTGCTTTTTTATGATTTTGTTTTGTCCTTTTTTGTGATTTTCGCATCATCTTCTTTGTATTATCTGCTTGCATATCATAAAATTCATCTTGAAAAATCTTTTTTGATTTTGTTTTATACAACCATTTTTTTCGTGCAGCTTTTCGTGCTCTGTAATTATCTACCGTATTGAGCAATCCTTCATTTATTCCTCTTTTATATGCCTCCTTTTCTTTATTGGTTAAAGCGTACCGTTTCTTTAGTTTTTCAAGTTTTCTTTCATTTTTTGAGAGACTCCTTATACGTTCTCTTTCCATAAATTTTTTCTTAGCACGTTCTCGTCCTTTCTTTGTAGTTGGAATTGGCGGAATTAAATATATTAATCTAAATTTCTTTTTTACCGTCCACCTCATTGCACTTTCCTTTTCCTTTCTGCGTTGCTTTTCTTTCTTTATTTCTTCTTTTTGTTGTTTTTTTAAATTTCGTTTTGTCTTCCTTTTATTTTTCTTTGTTTTATTTACATCAACTATTAAACTATCTTGATTGGTATTTAAGGTATCCTTAGCCTTCCCCGAACCGTCTAACTCTGTACCATCTCCATCACCAGTGCCAGTACCTGGACCACTTCCCGCACCTATACCATTTGCTATCATGGTACTATCACCTTCCGTACCTGCTCCTTTTCTATTCTTTTTTTTATGTTCGTTCCCACTTCCATCAAAGTTATTTGCTACCGAAGTTGAGTCTTTTTGTGGATTAGAGCTACTTCCAACATCGCCATTTTTTTTTTTATTTCCTCCACTTTTTTCTTTACTTTTAGTTATAAAAGCATCATATTTATTTTTCTTTTTATCCAGTTTTTTCTTTTTTCTTTTCATTGAAAAAAGTTTAAATTTGTGATTTAATTTTTTAAAATAAAGTCTAACACCCTTCTCACTAAATTCTTTTTCCTGTTCATTTTTTAATTTTTTATCATAAGAAGAAAGAAAAACTCTTTCATCGTAAGTAAGTGCTAATCGTTTATTTTTTTTATTAAATTTTTCCTGTCGTTTATTTTTTTTCTTTTTGTCGCTAGATATATGAAAACCATCTTCGGCTAACTGCACTCCAGCAACGGCTACTCTAACATATTTTTTACCATCTTTACCCGTTTTCCCCAAACGGCTATTGTTTGAACCATTTTTTTTGGGATTGGTCAAATTGGGTTTAGACTCTGGAATACGCTGGGAATATGCTTGCGAACTATTTATAAATATAAAAAAGTTTAAAATTAAACTTATTATTAATAATTTTTGTAATTTTGTGTTGATGTTTTTCATGATTTTTTTTTAACAAAGATACAACTTTTTTATTATTAAAACTAAATATTGAAATAAAATATTGTTAAATTATTTAAATAGATTAAAAAATGAGATGTTTTTCAGTTAAATTATTAAAATTTTGTGTGTTTTTGGTTTTTGTATTTTTAATATCTTGCGACAACCCCAAAAACCCTATACCTTATAAGTATGTAGATATTACTTTGGACTTAAACAAACCTGAATTTATTGAATTAAAAGCTATTGGCAACATTGTAGAAATTACTGGCGGAATTAGTGGAATTATTGTTTACCGAAGTTCAACAAATGAGTATAAAGCCTACGAACGAACTTGTACTTATGATCCTGAATGTGAACGCATAGAACTTAATGAGTTTAAAGACAAAATGGTGCATAACTGTTGTGGTTCGGAGTTTTCTTTAACAATGGATGGTATTGTATATAAAGGTCTTGCGGAGCTACCGCTAATAAACTACAAAGTAATTTATTATCAGAACAACAATAGTTTACGAATTTTAAATCAATAAAAATTTCTTCATTATTCATAATTTTTTCGCAAAATTATGAATAATGAAGATTTGAAGAAAAAGGTTAACTGAACTATTGCCTTTCGAGGTGATTATGCGTATCTGGATTTTCCTCTTCCTCTTTTAGGAAGTAATATTTCAAATTACCATCTTTTGCCCATGCTTCTTTGATTTTAATATCTGCTTTTAATCTTTCAATTTCCGCTTCGGCTTTGTGTTTATGTATTTCAAACTCTTCTTTTGCTATTTCAATTTCTTTAAATGTATCTTTTACAAAGTTTATTTTTGGTATAATTATCTTTGTAGGAATATATTTACTAACAGCATTAAATCTTTTTTGATTTTCATTTTCTTTTTCATAATTAGTATGAAAATGTGAAGGTTCTTTTATTGGTTCAACAACTTTGTGCTTTTTTGTAGTTTTTTTATTATGTCCATGTTCTTCTTTATAAAAAGCAATACTCTCTCTCACATTTCCTTTCATCTCTCCTTTTAGTCTTAAAATAATAATCTGGGAAATAACATTAATATTTTTAATTATTTCATTGTGATTAAATCTATTTTGAATTTCTTCTATAAAAATATTATTCGCTCGGTCAATTATTACATCTTCGTCACTACCTCTTATTACATTTTTAATATTTAATAAAACAACAATATTTAGTTCTACTACAATTTCAATATTATCTTTGGTTGTTACTTTTATTTCTGTACCTTTAATTGTATAAGGATTAAGTACTTTATGAATTGCACTTTGCAAGCCTCCTTCAAAACCTTTATTTACTAATTTAGCAGTCAAATAATTAACCTCAATTCCGTTTGTCTTGGCATAGTGCATCGAGTATAATATAGAAAGCACATCTACACCTGAGTGATAATCTTTTATTATTTTATTTCTTTTTAATTCAAAATTTGATTCACCTAAGTATATTGCTTTTACAAAACTGAGACTATTAATTTTGGTCATATCACGTTCTAAATCTAAAGCTGCCAGAAATTTAGTTAACTCTTGATAAAGATTTTCAAATTTCATATCTTTGCTACGTGCATAAAAATACGCATTCATTAAATTTTTTATATTTCCGTTTAGTTCAACAAAATAAAACAATTTTTTATATGTTATTTCATCAATCCCTTCGCTTTTAAACCTTATTAAGTAAACAATTAATTCTTTTAAATCTTTGTTTAGTTTATAATCTTTTACTATCTGTTCAAAATCAAGGTCTAAATTATGTTCTCTTGCATTTATGTATAAATTAATAAACTCCGTCATGGTTTCCTGCGAAAGATTTACAGAGCAAAATAGTTTTTTCGGAATTGTTAGACCGTGTTTTTCAATATTATAAAAATTATTAACAAACCTAAAAGGTTCACGTTGATTAATCATTGCATTAACAAATTCGTTGATATTCAAGTCCAAATTGTATTTTTTAGCAAACATCAATGCCTGCCCAAAATTATAAATATCTTCCGAAAAAGGTTTGTTAGAATCATAAAATTTTATTAAATCTTTTTGTTTTAATTGATAACCTATATTTTTGGATTCAACCATAACATAGGTCATTTCTAATAGTTTGTCATCTGGAATATTAATATAAAATATCAATTTTTCAAAATCGGCAAACCCTTCATCCTCGTCAAGTTTTGTGTTTTTAAACATTTTTGCAATTTGAAACACAATACCAATATTTCTTCCGCCAGTAATAACTGCAAAAATTAAATCAATATTTATGTACTGCCCAATTTTTAATTGTTGTGCTTCAACCAAATAGTTTGCGACCTGACTAAAAACTTCTACATCTTTTGTTACAAGTCCAAGATGCCGAACATCACGAAAAGATAAATCTAGCATTAACAATCTGTTAATCAGTTTTAATTCTTTTACCCGTCGTTCTCGTTCCGCTTTTTTACTATTTTGTATTTTCTCTCGCATTGAGTTTGCAGGTTTTTTTCCTTCTTCTTTTTTTCCTTTCTCTACATTACTTTCAAGTCCTGAAATAACACCGAAAATTTTTGGTGGTATCCACTCAAAATAGTAAAAAAAATGTGATATAGATTTTGATAATGACATATAATTAAGAATTAAAATTTTAAATTTGTGATTTTATAATATATTTTATAACAGAAAAATTAATAGAATTAAGTTCACCCTCGTTCCAAAAAAAATGGATATGACCATTGATTAATATCAATATTAGAACCGTTAAACTTTTGTAATTCAATAAATCTTGATTCGGGTTTATCTCCATTATTTAAGCCCAGCCAATCAATAGTTTCTTTTGCTTTCTCTTGTTCTTGCTTACTTCTATCTTTATTAGGAATAATATGATTTTTATCTATAGTCCAATCAATTTCAAACCAATAATCAAAATCATAATGACAGTTATCAAATTTTAATGGTTCTATGTCTTCAGGAAACTTACTTCCTTTAATATTCTGACAAACAGGACAAGCAATAAATAAATTTGTCCATTCAAAAGCTAAGTTTGGATATTTTGATTTGGGTTTGAAGTGGTCAATACTTCTACCTCCAACATCTTGTTTTAATGGAAAAATTCCGCAATAAGAGCAATGAAAATTTGTTAATTCTGATAAAATAGGTGTTAAAATATGTTCAACTTTTTTGCTATTGTATTTTTGCCAATACCAATAATTTTTATTTACTTTTCTTTTTTTTATATAATGCTCAGTCCATTCTACTAACTTTTCTTTAAGACAATCTGGTTTTTCAACTTTATTTCTGTTAATTTTATTCATATTTTAATTGATTTACGAGTTAATCTTTCAAGTTGTCTTATTTCTCTATAAACAATTCCTTTGGTTCGTTCTCCATAGCTAATTAATTCATTTGTAGCGTTTTTAAATTTATCTTGCTCTTCTTTATTCAATATTTGTTTTCTTTGTTTATCAATATATTTTTTAAAAACAGCAAGTAAATCTTCTACATGATTGCTAAAAATAGCATTGTTTCCTTCAAAATATCCGTTATAAATACTCTCTATACTTAAACCTCTCGTAATAGATTTTTTAGTTATTTCTAATTTTTTGTTTTTTGTATTTATAATTAAAGCCGTATAACCTTCGGCTGATTGTAAAGATAAAATATTGTGAGTACTTAAAATAAACTGAATATTTTTAAAGTCTTTTCTTAATTGGAACAAAAATTTACGTTGTACATCGGGGTGTAAATGTCGGTCAAATTCATCTATAATAATTACTCCTCTAACCGTATTGAATAATGTTTCCGAAATTGTTAAATTTTTGTTTTCAAAAATATTATTCCTCGACGCAATTACTCTTACTATAATATCGGTTATTTGTAAAACAAAATCTTTATAGCCTTCGCTAAGATTTCCTGTTTGTAATTTATTATTATTTAAGTCATTATAATAATAATCAGCAAAATCGCCTTGCACACTAATTTTTTGGAACTCCGAGAACAAACTTAGATAATTATTAATTGTATTTTTTATCAAATTTATAATACTATCAATTAATTTATTTTCTCTTCCTCGTTTTTCTAAAAACAGACGTTCTAAAATAATTATTGGGTCAAAAAAATTAGTCGAAAACTCATTAAAAATTGATTTAGTTGAATATGATATTAAGTTTCCATTAATAAGTTCATTTGTTATTTCTGTATGCGAAATTTCTTTATTAGTATTTAGATTTACACCATAAGCAAGAATTAATTTTTGAGGGATGTCAAGATAATTTCCGTGTTTTATTTCATTTTTGAAAATAAAAACATTTCTGTATTCATCGCCCCAATATGTAGTAATGTCTGATTTTGCATTATTAAAACTAATATATTTTTCAAATTCATTTGATTTATCTACATTACTAACCGACAATAAACTAAGTGTAAGTGCTTGCAAGAAAGAAGATTTACCAAGTCCATTATGTCCAATTAAAATATTTATATCTTTTGAAAATTCACAACTAATATCTGAAAATATTTTAAAATTATTAATTTCTATATTTGTAATATATAATGAGCCATTCCATTTTGTTTTTATGGTTTCGTGTTCTGCTCCAATATATTTTAATAAATCCAAAACAGGAATTTCTTCTCCATATTCTTCATGAAAATAAGTATTTTTTTCTAATGATTTATATTTAAGCAATTTTTCAAAATCAATATCAAATATTTCTCTTTTTAATTTTGTTTGTATATTACATGTATTATAATAAAAAAATCTTGTACAATTTATATTATTTTCTTTTTTTTCGTCACTTTTTATATTTAATGAAGTATAAACAATATTTTGATTTTCAATCCATTTATTAATAGTACTTCTTATGATATTTAAAAAATTTGATTGGGTTTTGCAGTTTCCAAAAACATGAATTAGTATTCCTATTGGATTTTTATCTTTATATATTTCAAATGCGTCTCTTATAAGTTTGGAACTCCAGTAATTATCTAAAAAATTGCTAACAATTTCAACAAACGCATAATTATCATTATTTTTAATATAACAAAAATTTCTGTTTGAATTATTATTTATACCAAATAATACAGGTATAATATGTAATAATTTATCAAAATCAAATTTATTTGTTTTATTTGAAAAAAGATACCCAAACTGTAATGCCTTCAATGGATTGTTAAAATGTTTTGGAAAATATAAATTTTCTAAAAATGCTATTTCAGCAGGTATTTCGGAGATTGAATTGTAATTTAAATTTAATTCTTTTAAACTTGTTAATTCTACAATTCTATTAGGTATAATTTTTATTTCATTTGAAATAAATTCTAATATTTCTAAATTTTTCAAATAAAAAACTGCATCAGGTATTTTATATAGATCGCAATATGATAAACCTAAATAAGTAAGATTTTTTAAATGTTTCAAGAATGAAAAATCTGTAATTCTTGTCTGAAGGTCTAATGATTTAAGTTTTGGTAATTCTAAAACAAATATTGGTATTTTTAATATATTATCACCAAAAATTACAATTTCTTCTAATTGTTTTAAATTTTTTAATTCTTCTGGGATTTCAAAACTTTCTATATTATTCAAAAACAATTGTTTTAAATGTGTAAGTTGTGCTATAGCCAACCAATCCTTATCAGAAATTTTGACATTTACAATACTAAGTTCTTTCGATGATTTTGAATTTTCAATTTGTCTGTCTATATATGTTTGCATTTGCTAAAAATATTTTTAATCATCTCTTTGTGTGGAGAATTTTTATAATGCGATAGCTATTAAATCCCTCAACGAGGGTTTACTTTGTGATTGAAATTTCAAATAGTTTCGCCCATTTTTTACCTGTAACAAAAAACCTATCATTTTCTTTGTCATAGGCAATTCCATTAAGTACATCTGTTTGATTATCAATATATTTTTTTGCTAATATACCAGTTAAATCAATGTAACTTATCACTTTTCCTGTTTTTGTATCTATTTTTGCAATTTTATCAGTTCCATAAATATTTGCATATAGCTCGCCGTTTATATATTCTAATTCGTTCAAATACATTATAGCTCCCTTGTTATCAAAAACTTCAATTTGTCTAATAATAGAATAAGATTGCGTTTCTAAAAAATAAATAGTATTTGTTCCATCGCTCATTATCAGCTCTGTTTCGTTGTTTGTAAGCCCCCAGCCTTCCGATGAATAATGAAATTCAGTTATTTTTTTAAATGTTTTTTGGTCATAAACAAAACCTCTGTTAGCACGCCAACTAAGTTGAATAATTTTTCCATCAAAAAAAGTTATTCCTTCGCCAAAAATATCTCCAGAAATTGAGTAACTTTTTAGAATATCTCCAGTTTCAATTTTTGTTTTTCGTATCGACGATTCTCCTTTTAGTCCTGTGGCTTCATATAAAACATCTTCGTAAAAAAATAATCCTTGAGTATAAGCTCCCCTATCATGATTATAAGTATTAATTACCTTATAACCATGTATTTCAGGCTCTATGTCAGACAAAAATACAATTTTCTTTTCCTGTCGTTGATTATTTGCTTCCCAAAAAACTGTTACTCTAATTTTGTTTGTACCTACTATTGTTGATTTGGTGTCCCAACTATATGAAAAAGAAGAGCTTGCAAAACTTGAAATATATTCTTCGTTTATAAATAATTGTACAGAATCAATTTTAGAATCTTTTTCTAAACTCATATTTATTTCAACTTGTTTCCCTACAATAAACTTTGATGAGTCTAAAGTATTTGCTTTTAAAATAATTTTTTTAGGAATTACTTTTTTAGTATCTTTTACATGCAAATTATTAGTATTATTACTTTCATTTTCACAATTAAATGAAAATAAAGTAAAACAAATAAAGATATTAATAAATAAAAAATATTGTAGTTTCATTTTTTTAAATTTTTGAGATTCAATCATCACCATCTGTGGAGAGTTTTTTAATGTGTTGGTTATATATTCTCGCAACGAGGTTTTTATCTGATAAAATGTTAATTTATATAAAGTTCAAAGATAAGAAAAAAAAATAATTAATAGAATTTTAATAATATTTTTGATGTATAACTTATTTGCATATAAATATTATTTTTCAAAAACAAAGATAATTGTTTTATATACAAGATATTACAATTTTATTGAATCAAAATATTGATACTAAATAATACGCAATTATTTGATAATGATACGAACTGAATTTAACAGAATTTTTATTTTTCAAGAACAACAAAAGCACTTGCAATTTCTTTCAAGTGAGAAATAGAAACATGAATAGAAGTTATTTTTTGTTGATAAACAAATTCTTTTACTTTTCCCGATGTCTCTATTATTGGTTTTCCAAGTTCATTGTTTGAAATTTCAATTTCGTTGAACGCAAAGCCATTACGCCAACCTGTGCCAAGTGCTTTAAAAAATGCTTCTTTGGCGGCAAAACGAGCGGCAAAATGTTCTGCAAATCGTTTTTTTTGTTCACAATAAATAATTTCTTTTTTTGTAAAAATTCTTTCTTTTAAACTTTTAGAGTTCTCAATATTATGTTTAACTCTTTCTACTTCAATTATATCTGTGCCAATTCCGAATATCATTATTTTTTTGTTTTTGAAAAATTTTATAAAAATAAACAATTTATTTTTATGTTTGTGAGTTTTTAAAATAAAAAATACCAAAAATAATACATTTTTTTAATTAATAAAATAAAACCCATGAAAAATATAATTTTATTACTAACAACTATCCTATTAATCAGTTTTGTAGCAAAGGCACAAGACTATCAATATTCGGTAAAAATATACAACAACAAAGGCAGAGCGTATCCAAATGTTAAGGTTTGGTTTGAAAACAAAGTTACTGGAGAGCAAATTGTAAAATATACAAATAGTTCGGGAAGTGTTAATTTTAAGATAACTACGGTAGGTATTTGGTCTTTAAATTTAATAGGAATGCACGACAAAAAAATAATTAAAATTAAAGAAGGACAAAGTGGTTCTGGTTCACAAACAATAACTTATGATTTAAAAGCTATACTTAAGGAGCAAGAATTTGTAAGGCGAAGAGCATTAACCAAGTTTACAACAGAAGACCAATCTAACATTAAAAAATTTAAGAAAACCCAAGCAGGTAAAACAAATATCACAATTTATTTGAACAACGAAGATGGGAAAAAACATGAAAATATACCAGTCTCCTTAGTTAGTGTAAAAGATAAAAAAGTTTACACAAACACAACTGGCAAGGACTCAAAAGCACGTTTTGTTGTGCCTAACGGACAGATGTATGCAATTGATGTAGAAAATGCTGTAAATTATTCTTTTACAATGGATTTAGGGCGTTTTACCGAAAGCAGTAATGAACTTGGTTATATTCCAACAAATATTGTTGAGCATACTAAAAATGATACAATTACACAAGAAATAACTTCCGAAATAACAGCTACCTCCACACGTGCTTTTATAACTCTACGAATTGCTGGAGGAGATAATGGATTTTATACTAACGAACCTGTTTATTTAAAGCAAGTTAATTCAAACAAAATATATAAAGGTGTAACTGACGAAAATGGCGAAGTGTCGTTTCTTGTTCCCAATGGTACAAAATTAATGATTAACTTTAAATTTCAATTTGATGTTGATGTAATTGACCTCAGTAACACACATGGTCAGCGACAGATACGAAAACAAATATATTATTCTCCAATCCCCGAACTGGAACATCCTGAGGAATTTATACCTAAACCAGAGGAACTTTTTCTTGTTGATATAAACGCACTTTATTTGAACGATGATACTCTAATGCCACAAAAAACCGATATTCTTTTGAGTTGGGGCAATGAAAAAGTTAACTCCAAATCAATGGAGGCAGTTTTACAATTAAATTTAATGGTGTCGAACCAAAAAACAGAAAATACAAAACCAACAAATATTGCTTTTGTAATTGATAAAAGTGGCTCAATGTGTGGCGAAAATAGAATTGAAGCCTTAAAAGTGTCGATGATTAAATATGTAAATCAATTAAATCCAGATGATAATGCAACATTAGTAACTTTTAATTCTGATGCTTACATGGAAACAAGCATGCAAAAAGTTAGCTCAAACTCTTTATTAGTTCCTCTGATTAGTGATATTAGTCCAGGAGGAGGTACAAATATTTATAAGGGCATGTGTTTGGGATATAGTGAATTAGAAAAAAATTATTCATCTGAAAAAAATAATATGCTAATTTTACTTACCGATGGCTATGGTAGTGTTCCAATAGATTCGGTTGTTAATAAATCGAAGGAATATAATGAAAAAGGAATAATTTTAACAGCAGTTGGTGTTGGAGAGTGCTATAATACAGCTCTTTTAACTTTGCTCACACAGGAGAGTGGCACTCTCTTGCAACACGCAGGTAAAAGCGAAGATATCTATAAAATATTTTCGGGTCAGTTAGCAAATTCTATCTATCCTATTGGTACAGATGGCAAGCTTGAAATTACTTATAATGATAAAATTACCTTAGACAAGATTTTTGGTTTGCAAATTAGTAAAAAACAAAAAAATATTGCAAGCATTGATATAGGAAATGTATTTGCAGGTAAAAAACAAATTGCACTTATTAAATTTAATTTGCAAAATATTGATAAAAATATAAAAGATGCTCCAGTAAAAGTTGTATTTTCGTATAAAGATATTAATGATAAAACTGTAAAAATAACAAAAGAAGCAAGATTGGTTTGGCAACCCGAATCGGGGAGGTTTGAATTAATTGTAGATAATTACCAAAAAAAATTATATGCTATAGCAACAATGAATAGAGCAATAAAAGTTATGGCTGATAATTTTTGCGTAGGTAATCCAATTGAGGCACGTAAGGTGCTGGAACAGTGCAAAAAAGATGTTAAAAATATTTCTCCAAATTTTAACGACCAACAAATAAAAGAGCTTTTTGCTAAAGTGGATTTGTATTTAAAAGCTATAAATAATTTTATTAAAAATCAAAAATAGTGTTTTCAATTGCAAAGTTAATCTTTTTTCAAAAAAAAGATTAACTTTGCAATTGAAAATTAAGAATTGGTTTACACCTTAAATTCAATTGTTTATAAAAAACTGTGGTAAAAAAACAAATTTTCACAACATAATAGTATAAAAGAGTAGATTTTTTTCATGAAATATTCTTTTATTTAAAAATAGTGAATTAGATTTTAATAAAGACATCACAATATTTGACACTAAACAATTTTTATAACTTAATTCTAATTTACGAAGTTAAAACAAATGACAAAGGCAAGATAATCAAAAGGTTTGTCTGCGATGGCAAGTTAAATTATTTGTTTTTTGAAGCACCAAAGGTGAGTAATTGATGTCCGCTTGTAAGTGATTTCGCACCGTTGGTGCTAAAATAGTTTTTTATTCCTTGCCCTTTCAGGCAAGGCTATTGATTATTGCACCGTTGGTGCTAAAATAGTTTTTTATTCCTTGCCCTTTCAGGCAAGG
>JAOZTW010000007.1:23440-25032 GCA_029938985.1 Bacteroidales bacterium
TTGGTGCTAAAATAGTTTTTTATTCCTTGCCCTTTCAGGCAAGGCTATTGATTATCGCACCGTTGGTGCTAAAATAGTTTTTTATTCCTTGCCCTTTCAGGCAAGGCTATTGATTATCGCACCGTTGGTGCTAAAATAGTTTTTTATTCCTTGCCCTTTCAGGCAAGGCTATTGATTATCGCACCGTTGGTGCTAAAATAGTTTTTTATTCCTTGCCCTTTCAGGCAAGGCTATTGATTATCGCACCGTTGGTGCTAAAATAGTTTTTTATTCCTTGCCCTTTCAGGCAAGGCTATTGATTATCGCACCGTTGGTGCTAAAATAGTTTATAATCAAAGCTTTTAAACGTCATAAAAACGATTTACCTATTTTTTCACAGAAATAATAAAACAAACTAAATATGAAAATTACATATTTTTTCAGAAAAGCATCTCCTCAATTTCATAGTATTGAGGAACTGTTTTTTAATATTCAAAAACACTTACCCTCTGGTTTTGAATATAAAAATTATTTTGCAAAACAGCATAGCAAAGGTTTTTTCAACAGATTATTTATAGCAATTAATGTTGTAAATCAACAAAACGAAATTAATCATATCACTGGCGATATTCATTTTGCTTGCTTTTTTATGAATAAAAAAAAAACTATCCTTACCATACATGATTTAGGTTCTATTTTGCGAGGTAATAAAATAAAAAGAAAAATTTTAAAATTATTTTGGTATAGCATTCCTGCAAAAAGAGTTTCATATATTACAGTAATTTCAGAATTTACTAAAAAACAATTATTAGAAAACATAAATATTAAATCCGAAAAAATCGTAGTAATTCCAAATTGTATTTCCTCTGAATTGAAATATATTCCAAAAAGTTTTAATACAAAAAAGCCAACAATTTTACATATTGGAACAAAAAATAACAAAAACTTAGAACGAACAATTGAAGCTATAAAAGAAATTGATTGTATTTTTAATATTGTAGGAAAACTTTCAGTAACACAATTAGAGCTATTAAATATTAATCAAATAACGTTTCATAATTTATATAATTTAGATTATTCAAAAATTATTGAATTGTACAATCAAGCAGATATTTTATTATTTGTCTCAACCTACGAAGGTTTTGGTGTACCAATAATTGAAGCCAACGCAACAGGAACATGTGTAATAACATCTAATATTTCACCAATGCAAGAAATAGCAAATAATGCAGCAATTATAGTTGACCCTTATATTGTAAATGAAATAAAAAATGCTATTAACAAAATTATTAATTCCGAACAAATAAGAAAAACTCTAATTGAAAATGGATTAATAAATGCAAAAAAATATTCGGCTAAAAATATAGCTAAAACTTATTCAAATTTGTATAAACAAATTATTTAGTGAAAAAAAAAAACTAAGCCCAATCTACATGTTTATTTTGCTCTTTTAAAAATTAAAAAAATATCATTAAATAGCTCGCTATTTGCAGATTTGTTAAAATTATAAAAGAACAAAAAAACGGCGTATCCTGAAGTTATTTATTATTTCATTTTCACTTAGGCATATCAAAATAAATAATTAACCATTTAAACTTGTTCTTTTGAATTTT
>JAOZTW010000852.1 GCA_029938985.1 Bacteroidales bacterium
CTTGAATATTGAAAATTCTATATTGAATATTGAATATTTTTTTCATAGAATTATTATTATTATAAAATCGTATCTAAGTATTGTATTGAAAATCAGACATTTTAAACTTCGTAAAGTAGAATTAGTGAAAATGAAATAATAAGTAACACTAAGGTAGTGTCTTATTAATTATTTTGTTTTGTTGGTTTTCGGCTTTTGTTGGTAGTTCTATACTTGGGTCAAATCCAAAAATGTATGCAACAACCAGCCACAGTATCCAACAAACATTACCAAAAAACAGATAGCCATAATAACCGAGAAGAGGCATTTCTGAAAAAATATGTATTTTATCTACATAAGGTACAGAATATTTCCAAAAGTTTGGATTTGTTACAATATTGTCTTTAAAAACGGCACTTCCAAAGTTCCAAAACTCCCAAAAAAAACCATTTAGTACAGTTGCAATAGCTATTAAAATAACAGGCGACCAGTTTCCTGTTTTGCGTAAGGACTAAACGGAGACCAATATCCCGAAAGTTCCATTGCTGGCACATAAGCTGGAATAAGACTAACCCATAATACCCAAAATAAAATTGTAGGGAAAAGTCCCATGAAAAAGAAAAGTGATAGACCAAGTATCAAGGCTATAATCATCACGGGTTTAGAAACTTTTATTTTTGGTCCATAAGTGTATCTATCTTTCATGAACGAAAAAGTTTTTAACAGCAAGTACCATTCAAAAATTGCAGGAAGTACAGTTGTGTAAGATAATAATTGCCATGATATATTTCCAAAATTAGAGAATATTTCACCGTTTGGATAATACCAATTTTCTAAAACAAAATAATTTAAAAACTCAAACACAAACCAACTAACACAAGAGACAACTGCGAGCAGTTTTATAGTATTGGGTTTAGAGGATACTAATGAAATACCATTATTTCGTTTATAAACAAATCCGTCTAAAACAAGTATAAAGCCCCACCAAAGCGGAACAAAAGTATAATGACTAATTGTTTTGAAAATTGCTATTGGCACCCACATAAAAAACCAACTTAATAGTGTTACTACTACACTGGGCCAGAACCATACAGGAAACTTACCTTTTGTATTTGTTTTTTTTGGCTTGCTTTTTTTAAATCCAAAAAGACGAGGAAACAGTATTATTATAAGTAGTAAAGCTGCAAATAAACAGCCAAAAATAAATACAGTTTGATTAAAAGGGACAACAGGAACTACTTGTTGAGCAGGAAAATGACCGAAACCAGGAGGAAAACCGTGCCATTTAACAAAACCTCCCAAAACAGGAAGTATTAAAAGTAAAAACGTGGATAAAATTAGTAGCAGTTTTTTTTTCATAATAATTATTTAAAAAAAATAAAGATTGGGTTAATTATAAAAGTTTCAATTTTGCTTGTAGCGTTTAACTGCTCAAGACATATTTTAGGTTATGTTTTAAACCGAAAGTACTACAATATCTGTCATCTACATTTTTGGAAATTAGTTTGTCAATAATGTCTGAAAGAACTTGAGGTATTTCCGAATTTTTATCAGCAAGACTTTGTACTTTTTTTGCTATATGTGCATGTATCCAAGCTACTGCATCGGTTTCATGAAAAGGCAATTCACCAGCAAGCATCTCATAAAAAGTCATGCCAAGTGAATAAAAATCAGTCCAATAATCAAGCGAACAATTCATTCGTCTTGTTTGTTCTGGTAATATATTTTGTAAAGACATTCATAGAAACTCAAAACTCTGCGTTATACAAAATTATTAAATCACTCATTTACAAGAGTAAACTCAAACTGTAACTTTTAACTTTTTAGACTGAACTCATTGATATTTAAAAAGTATTAACAAAAAATATACCTACTAATTAATATATTCTCCAAAACTTTTAATTAAAATTGCAAAGTTAAAATAAATACTGGATATTTAATACTTTTTTCGGCATTTTTTATAAATGCAAATAACTGCGTTGTTTTCATTATTTTAAAATCCTCATTTACAATAAGTAAACTGCAGTATTTAAAAAAATTGAAATAAATGAACATGTTTATAAAATAGCAGGGTTTGTTCATAAAAAATGCAAAAACATACTTAGCACATCAGGTTGTGTTT
>JAOZTW010000853.1 GCA_029938985.1 Bacteroidales bacterium
AGGAAAATTAATCTGTTTTCATTGTCAAGTTTTGTCATTCTTTCCAAAGATGTTGCCCAACCATTTGGATGTGGTTTATATCCTTTATATTCATACATTAAATTTGGACGAGGATTGGGACTTCTGCTATCTACGGACTGATATAATCTACCGTCAGGGTCTGAAAATTTATAAACTTTTTTTATATACTGCTCTGAATAATTTTGAAATTGAGGGATATATGTATATTTTTTTGTTTTTGTGTAGTAAAAAATACTATCGGTTAAAACTGCTATTTTTTTTGTTGCGTCATTATGTGCATTTGTTCTTTGCCAAATTATCTCTCCTTTGAAATTTGAAAATCCAAAGAGTTTATCTAAAATTTCCGATTTTATGTAATGGCTTGCGTGCCAGTCACAATGCAAAAAAATTGAACCTGTCGGTTTTAAAACTCTGTGCATCTGTTCGACCCGCTCTTTTAACCATGCTATGTAATGTTCAATTCCACCAGCCCAACGGTCTTGAAAACTGCGGATTTCACCTTTATCACCCCAAATTACTTCGTAATTACGGTTTGAAAAAAATGGTGGGTCAAGATAAACTATATCAACCGTTTCGCTTTCTATTTTTTTGAGGACTTCAAAGTTATCTCCTAATGTTAGTTGGTTCATTAAATTTTGTTTATTTTATTGAATAGGCAAGATACAAAATGCTTTCTCTTACTAATTTGAGTAATCTGATAAAATTTTCATTAAATTCTGTTTCAGGTATTTGATAAGTAAAATCATTTTGATTTTTCGTGCCAAAATCAAAACTTTTGTGCTCAATATAATTTCGTATCATATTAATTTCTTTTGCTTTTGGTTCTATTAAATTTTTAAATCCATTTTCGTTTATATACAAGTCTTTACTTACCCAGTGAAGAGCACGAAGCATTAAATTTTCACTTTCATTGAATTTGGAACTAATCCCCTTTTTTTTGTCTGAATTATTATACCATATTCTGCTAAAAACAACATTTTTATTTTTGATACCAACTTCAAATATGCCATTTATAGTATAAGCTATCTTATCAAATATTGAATATGCACTCGAAAATGCTGATTTTTTTAATTGTTTTGAACGAACTTTATTATTTTCGTTAAAACTTTCATAAAATTGAAATCGTGCAAATTTGTAATCTTCTATTATGTTATCAAACAATTGTTTGAATTGACTTTGAATATTTACATAAATTTTAATATCATCTCTGCTACTATTTAAGTTTTTATTTATATTTGATAATGGATTTAAAAATAGTTCATTATTTACTCCCCATTTAATATATTCTGTATTAGATATTATTTCGTTATTTGTAAAATCTAACGGATTAAATTTGTAATCAATAATGTCTAAATAGAGTTTTTCTATATGTCTTATTTTCTGTTCAATTTCATTTCTATGTATTGAATAAATCAATTTATTTGAACCCGATTTTAGATATTGATATGCTAATTGAATGAATGCGTATTTGTATTTGGGTTCTTGAATAATATTTAATCCATAATACATTAAAGCATTTCCCTTATTTACAAGAGGCATACCTGTATCTTTGTCATTTTCTATTGCTTTATTCCAAAAATCAAAAGCATTAATAAATCTACCAATATTATTAAATCTATTTGCTAAATTTGTTAGTATATTTGATTTTATTTGTTTTGGTATTTTGTTATTTATTAATTCATAGGATAATCTTAGATTTTGTAATTCATTTTCAATTAAATCTTGTTTCCATTCCCAGTCTATTTTGGTATTTGTTATTGTCATTCTGTGCATATCACCACAAGCAACTGAAAAAAAATAATGAAATAAGCATTTATTTACTTTCTTCAATATTTTTGGTTTATGTTTTTTTAAAAGTTGTATTGCAAATTCAATTTCAGTTTGTAAATTCAATTCTGCTGATAAATCAATAAATTTACCAATATTTTCAATAAATTCAATTTCTTGAATATTTTCTTTTGAAATTATATGTTTTAGTTTTTCGATATTATCCATTTCAATTATTTTGGTATTTTATCGTTTTGCAATTACAGCTAACGGGTTCGGGCTTTGTGTCGTCAATTTAATTCAGGAACGTA
>JAOZTW010000008.1 GCA_029938985.1 Bacteroidales bacterium
TCAATTTCTTCGTTACTTTTGAAATATTAAAATGCTCATTTACAAAGGTAAACTTCAATTCTAATATTTCAAAAAAGCCTTGAACTTGACACTCGTGAAAAACGCCGTACTTTTTCACTTATTTAATTAAAGTTAATTAATTTTCCAGAGCCAGTAATATTTGATATAATACTTGGATAACCTTTATAATATACATTCCCGCTACCTTTTATA
The DNA here is from genome assembly GCA_029938985.1 of Bacteroidales bacterium. GTDB lineage: Bacteria > Bacteroidota > Bacteroidia > Bacteroidales > JAOZQN01 > JAOZQN01. The sequence continues at coordinate 214 of JAOZTW010000008.1, forward strand.
CTTACATCTAATTCATCAATCACCCAAACAGTCATATCACCTGAGCCAGTAATTTTTGCTTTAGTTTGACTTGTGTAAAATTCTACTGCTTCAATACTTCCAGACGAACTAATATCTATATTATGCAACATAGTGGTATCATTACTTTTTATTATTATTTTTCCCGAAGAGTTTATTTGAGTATTCAATTGATTTGAAACAGAAAGATTTTTAAAATACATATTTCCACTTCCATTTACTATTAAATCTAATTCTTCAACTTCTAATGGTTCTTCCGAAATTATTTCACCAGAACCCGAAATTGTAATTTCATTTATTTCATTTGTTGCAATATAAATGTCAACTCCATCGTGCTTACCAATACATTTGTCATACGAAATAGTCATTTTATTTCTACTAATATCTAATTGTATTTCATTTAACACTGCTTCTTGTGCAACAATTTCAACCGAAGCCGTATCAGATTGTCTAATATGCAGATTTGCATCTATTTCCAAAACAACTTTATTAAACTCACTAACTGTTCTTGTTTGAGTAAACATAACTCCTTCGCCTTTTTTGCAAAAAATACCATTTCTGCAAGAACTTACTAATAATATACCTATTATTCCAATTAATACTGTGTATTTTGTTTTCATTTTGTTTTCATTTTAAGGTTTTGACATTATAAAATAAACTATTAAAGATATAATAAACTTGTTTTTTTGTTATTTTGCTTCAATAAATATGCAGATGTTTTGATATTATTATGAAAGCAAAAACTTTAGTTATTAACCATTTAAACTTGTTCTTTTCTAAGGCATATTAAAATAAAGCGTTTTTCACGAGTGTCAAGTTTAAGGCTTTTTTGAAATATTAAAATTAAAGTTTACCTTTGTAAATGAGCATTTTAATATTTCAAAAGTAACGAAGAAATTGATACTCGTGAAAAACGCCTAAAATAATATAATTGATAATTTTAAATGAACTTATTTTTATTTTTAACAATTCAATAAATATAATAATATCAGGATATTTGCATATTTTTTTGAGGAAGTAAAAAGAACAAGTTTAAATCGTCAATAGTTTGTTGAAACTCTATAGAAAGAAATGAAATAATAAGTAAACTCCTGAATACTCCGTTTTTTTGTTCTTTTAGAATTTTAACAAATCTGCAAATAGCGAGCTATTTAATGATATTTTTAAATTTTTAAAAGGGCAAAATAAACAAGTAGATTAGGCTTAGTTATTTTTTCTTTTTCACTAACATGCCATAAGTACAAAAATTTAGTCAAAGGTAATTTTATTTTTTTAATAAAAAAATAAAATAAAATTTCTTGTTATTTTATAAAATTCAATTATATAAAATTATTATTATTAATATATACCAAACATAAAAACTTGTTATGTTGATGTTTAAAAAAATTTGTAATATTTTATTAAATAAATACAAAAAAAAAGTTATTTTTATTTTTTATTTTTTAATAAAAATATATTACTTTTGTAAAATATACTTAACAAATAATTTTTCAGAAATTTAACAGGTACTAAATTTATTTAACATTATGAATATTACAACAAAAATACACGAACTTCGTGAACAGAAAGGTTGGTCTGTAGCCAAACTTGCAAGAGAGACAAATATTCCTACTGTAAGTTTGAGAGTAATGCTTTCAAGAGAGGATCAAAATAGTTACAACGTGAAAGTATTATCAAAAATAGCTAATGTTTTTGGCGTTTCAGTATCCTATCTTACCCAAAACTTAGAAGAAGACAGCACTCCTAAAATTTCGGAAAACCAAAAAAGAGAACTTTTAGAAGTAATTAATGGAGCTATTGAAAATTATTTTAAAATAAATAAATAAGTGTAATTCAATAGAAACACAATTGAAATTCGGTTGAAATTCAAGCGAATTTCAAACATAATTTTTACAAAATAATGAAAAAGCAACATATTTTTTTAACAATGCTTTTGTTTTTTAGTACTCAAGGGTTTTGTCAAATCTCTACATTAGATTCAATAGTTGAAAATACTGCTTATAATGTTGGAGAAGAATTGCGTTATGAAGTAAAATACGGGTTAATGAAAGGTGGCGAAGCATCTATTAAAATGGATTTATTTCCTTCTGGCGATAGTTTTCTTTATCATGTAAAAGCTGTTGCAATAACTACTGGAATGGCTGCAAAAATTGCTCGAATTTATGACATTTACGAAAGTTATATTGACATAAGAACTGGATATCCTGTAAAATCAATCAGGAATATTAGAGAAAACAATTATTCAAGATACAACGAAGTTTTGTTTTTTAGAGAACAAAATTATGTTATGAGCTTAAAATCAGGAAAACATTCTGTTCCATATAATACTTTGGACATTTTATCAGCGTTCTATTATGCTCGAAGATATTTGTTTGATAAAAAAATATCAAAAGGCGAGACAATAGATATTACTACCTACCATGAAGATGAATTATTTCCTCTGAAAATAAAATATATTAAAACAGAGAGGGTTAAAACAAAATTTGGTAAAATTGAATGCCTTAAATTTGTTCCTGTTTTAGAAAAAAACAATCCTTTCAAAAAAGAAGATGATTTACAAATATGGATTTCTAATGATGGTAATTATGTGCCTGTAAAAATAAAAATGCGTCTTCCTGTTGGCAATGCCAAAATAAATTTGATAGGTTATAAAAATCTAAAAAATGATTTTGGAAAGAAAAAATAATGTTTCATTTTGGCGTTTTTCACGAGTGTCAAGTTCAAGGCATTTTTGAAATATTAGAATTAAAGTTTACGTTTGTAAACGAGCATTTTAATATTTCAAAAGTAACGAAGAAATTGATACTTGTGAAAAACGCCAGTGTTAGTTATTTTTTCTTTTTCACTGAGCTGTGTCTTTAAAATTTATCCATTATTTTTTTGGGAACAGCGTTTTTGTGTACCATTATTGCAACAGTTTTTAGCTTTAAATAGTCTTCCGACATATATAAATAACCGCCATATTTGTTACTATTTCCCCACGAATTTTTTATTATATAATATTTTTCCCCTTTTTTATTTTTGGCAATGCCTGTAAGGTGCATCAAATGGTCGTCAGTTGAACTTTGGTTCTCAAATGTTTCCTGTCTATAATTTTGAAAACTTTTATTTTTAAGTTCTTTTTTGTCTGTTTTTTCTAAATCACACTTACCTTTTCTATATTCAAATTTTGCTTCCGAAACATCGCCGTCCCAGCTTATTGTATAATCATTATTTATTGCATTGTCAACAACCTTCATAAACTCTTCGATTGGTAAGTTGTAGTAATCGTTGTGCGACCAATTGTCAGGAACTTCTAAGTCAAAAGTTGTATAAAATGGGTGGTGCGAATAAGATGTTATCTCTATATAATCGTCTGGATTAAAAGCTAATATATTTTTTTGGTATTCCTGAGGTGAATATTCTTTTGTTTTATATTCTATCTTTTGGGGAGTTGTACCTAAATGACTATCCAATTTTTCAGAAAAAACGTTCAACCAATTGTATGGGACATTTTTTAAACCAATAATAGAATCAAGGTAGGATTTTAATTCTTTCTCTAACTTACTATGGTCATGAATTATTGCTCCCGCAACCAAGCCAGAATAAGCAGTTTCTGCAACAATACCATAATTTACAATTTCATTTATAACATCGTGAGCTTGACCTCCTTGCGAAAAATTTGTTTTCCCATGCAAACGAACATAGTATTGTGCTTTTGAAATATATGCATATTTAACAAAATACATTTCAGATAAATCAAATTCTTCTCCTTTGGTTCGCAGTAACTCACTTTCAATAAACGATGTTGTTGCAAAGCTCCAACAAGTTCCTGAATTCTGTTGATTTTTAATTTCCGATGTTTTACATTGTTTTATTATTTCAAAATCAGGATGTTCCTGTGCATAAAGATTTCCTGCCGATACTAATAATAATAAAATAAATATTTGTTTAATTTTTTTCATTTGTATATTTTTTAGAATTTAATAAAAAGGGAGAGTATAATTTTCTTTTGAGTTTAATATTTTGGGTTTTGTCATAAAATTGGACAGAGCTGATTTTCAACGATTTTTCGGGGCAAACGTTCATGTTTTACATTAGTTTTGTTATCTAACTGCAAACTGGTAGCCAATTGTTTCTTTATTAAAAAAATAAAAAACGTTGGAAATTAATTATAATATTTAAAAATTCCAACGTTTTTGTTGCTGTTCATTAACTAATAAGTTTTGCATAATCTTCTGCTGATAGTAACTCCTTCAAATCATCTGTATTTCCGATAGTAGTTTTTACCATCCAACCATCTCCATATGGGTCAGAGTTAACAACTTCAGGAGATTCTTCTAATTTTGCATTTACTTCTACAATCTCGCCATTCAATGGCATAAATAAATCTGAAACAGTTTTTACTGCTTCAATTGTTCCAAAAGTGTCACCTTTAGCAAGGTCGTCTCCTTCGGTTTCAACTTCGATAAAAACTATGTCTCCAAGTTCTTTTTGTGCATAATCGGTAATTCCAATATATGCAAAATCTCCATCAATTTTTATCCATTCATGCTCGTTGGTATATTTTAAATTTTCTGGTAAATTCATAATAAAAAGTTTAATTAGATATTATTTTTAAAAAGAATAACTTTATTCTGTATTTTTCAAACTATCAATTTTATTGTTGATAAAATAAACTATAAAACATTAATTTACAATAGTATAATTTAATTACAAAAGAATATTACAGTAAAAAAATAGACAGTAGAAAAAAACTCATTTTTAATAATTTGTAAAATTAAATAAAAAAATTTATAAATTAAATTTTATTTAATTTTTATTTTTAAAAAAACATAACCAACTCCTGCAATAACGGCAGTAATAATTGTTGCAAACAAATTGGCAAACAGTCCAATAGGAATAGAAATATCTTTTGACATACCAAGCAAATAAAATCCTATCCCCCACCCCGCTTCAAATGTACCTATATTACCAATGGCATTGGGTATAATAAATGCAAAATTTGAAAACGAAGCCGCAAAAACAGTTTGAAAATATCCAAAATCTACATTAAACGATAATATTACAAAATAATAGTAAAAGTATATAACTATCCAATTTATAAAGGTATATAAAAATATTTTAGAGAAAAATAAACCATTTTTTTGCTTTTTGTACGTTTTTATTTTTTCTAAAAATATTTTTAATTTTTCAATAATTTTTAATTGTTTTTTAATTTTTGAAATAAATTTTAATATAAAATTAATAATATTTACTAACAAAAACCACGAAAGGAAAAAAACAAAGATACCTAAAGTAGAAAAAACAACAATTATTAAGATGTTAAAATGCTCTATGTTTACAAATAACAATGAAATTAGTAAAAGGAAAAGCATTATTAAAAAATCAAGTATTCTATAAAAAAAAAGTGAACTAACTCCTTTCTTATAATCAATTTTAAGATGTTGTTTAAATAAAATTGGTAGCGAAGCTTCTCCAAGTCTTGCTGGTAGAATTCTATTAAATAAATAATGAATTGACGAAATTGCAAACAGTTTTGTTTTGTGTTTTTCCACTCCAAGAATTAATTCTAACCGCAAGGCTCTAAAAATATAATTTACAAACAAACAAAAAGCCGCTGCAATAAGAAAATAATAATCTATAGTTATTAATTGTGCAAAAAAACGATTAAAATTTATGTAATTTATTAGAAAATATACAAATACTACGGTAATAATTAAAGAGATAGCAATTCTAAATATTTTTGATTTTAATTTTTTTTTAATCATTTTTAATATTTGCTTTAATCGCAGAATTATAATTTGTGTAACTTATATATTTTCTATTCATCATCCATAAAACTTGCAATGGATTATCAGACTTGGCGTTTCTTACCGCAAAAGGTCTTACATTATCGTGAGCTGAATTCATAGTTATTGCTTCTGATTTCCAGGTTTTTCCAAAATCGTGAGTATGCCATTTTTCTATTTCAAAAACACCATTTATTAATCTTGATAAATAAACAATTGAAGGATTCTCGTGGTCAATTACAATGCCTCCCGAATAGTTTGCTTCTTTTTCCTTTTTGTTAATTTTAGTGTTCGGAAACCATTTCCCAGAATTAACAAGTTTGGAATTATTCCACTTTGTGCCGTCCCATCTGGCATAATAGTAAATATGATTTGCAAAATATGGTTCTGTAATTTTTGTAGAATCATTTGTTCTGTATGAAATATGACAATCTTTTGTGTCTTTTGGAAATGTAGCAAAAACTATTACTGGAAAATCATTTTCATCATAGGCTACGTCCCACACCCAAGCTTTTGCACCTTCTTTTTTTGCATTGTAAACTAAATCGCTATTTTTTGGTTCAATAGGAATGCTGTCCCATTCCGATATTTTATCTCCATTAGCCTTATACATAGCATTTTTAGTGTAACAAGCATAATAAATATTATTGTTTAATTCTCTACGTGGATGTCCGTCAGTAAAAGCAAAATGAATTTTTTGTTTTCCATCTGAAGTTACTTTTAGATATGGGCGACGATTTTTATAAATACGCTCTGGACAAATAAATATTTTTCCCATAGTCCAAGTTTGACCACCATCAATAGATGTAGAAACATTGGGTTTAAAATCTATACCTCTCCAAAAAATAAATAATTTATTTTTTTCTTCGCTTAATTGGCATGGATTAGAATAGGTATAACTTTTGCCGTATTTTTTATAAGTTATTGTATCATTTACATATAAGTCTCTTACTGTTTCCCATTCACTAATATCCTTTGGATTTTTAGAAATGTGCATTTGAATAGGAATTTTCTGGGCATGTTTGGTATAAAATATCATAATTTTATCCTCTGGTGTTATCAATAATGAAGGGCTGGCATGGTCGTTTACGTGATAAGCTTCACGTAATGTGTGAGTTTGAGTTTCTTTTGTTTTATGGTTGTATGCCGAAATATCAATATTACCCAACGAACTTACACAAGCTATGTAAGTTGTGTTGTCCAAATAAACTGCTCGTGGGTCGGAGAACCAACACCATGTACCATCTTCATTTATAGTTTTATATTCCTTAGCGGGAAAACCTGTATTTTTTAAATTCTTTTTTTTATTTGTTGTACAGGCAAATAAAAATAGAATTATTGTTAATGTAATAAAAAATTTCATATTAAATAAATTTTAGTTAAATTGGCGTTTTTCAAGAATGCCGTTATATTGTTTTGTTTTTTTGCATAAAGCCATTGTCCAAGGAAAAACAGATTTTATATCAATAATTTGAAAATATTTTGTTAATAATTGATGAAAATTATTTTTACTCCAATTCTGAAGATGTCCTGGCGTGTTGCCAAAATCTTTTATATATTTCAAACGCATCATGTTGAGTATTCTCCAAGTAGGTTCGTTTGGCACCGAAAAAATATAATTATCTGTTTTTAGTTTAAGAATTTGTTTGATCGCTTTTTCTGGCTCAGTTAAATGCTCCAACACTTCGGCAACAATTACAAAATCATATTTATTTTCATAATATTTTTCTAATTCGTATATTGAAGCTATTTCAAATTCTGCATTTTTACAATTTTGTTTTGCTAAATTTATAATTTCTAAATCTAAATCTACACCTTTATATATAATGTTTTTTTTGGTTTTTAATAATTCATAAGCCAAATGTCCTTCTCCGCAACCAACTTCAAAAATATTTAATTTGTTATCATCAACATTATCTGGGATATATGAAAATAAATTTGATAAAAAATTAGACATTAATTTATTATAAATCGGGTTTTTACTATTATATTTATCGTAAAAATTCCCAGTAATTATTTCATTATTCATTTTTTTGTTTGATAAGGTTAATTAATTTTTCAGTCAATTTTCTATTTGTGCTAATTAAGTCGGCAATAATTCCAAAAAAAAGGATTAGAAAACCTGTATTTATAAAAACAGTTGAAAAAATCAAAGATTGCACATGCCCTTCTCCTCCTACTGTTAAAAAGAAATACAAAAATCGTATAAAACCTGCCATTCCAGGAACAATCAAAAGGACACCTATTGCAGTAAATAATTTTAAAGCTTTATAGTTTGAATAAGCTCTTATTATGGTAATTAGTTGCTGAGAAATAAATGAAGGGATATTTTTAAACAGCCTTGATTTTCTAAATTGTTTGTTTGTATTAATGGGAACAGAAATTACTTTTGCTTTCATATTTCCAAGTTGAATAAGGTTTTCAATTGTATAAGAAAAATCGGTTAAAATATTCATTTGCAGAGCAGTTTCTCGTGAAAAAGCTCTAAATCCGCTCACAGCATCGTTAACATGCACATTCGACAGTTTGCGAACGACAAAACTTCCCATTTTTTGGAAAAGCTTTTTTGTTTTGGAAAAATGAGGAATTGTATGTGTTTGTCTATCACCAATTACTACATCTGCTTCTCCTTTAATAATTGGCAGTACAAGTTTTTCTATATCTTTTCCTGAGTATTGATTATCCCCATCTGTGTTTACAATTATATCTGCACCAAGTTCAATAGATTTATTTATACCTGCCTCAAAAGCCCTTGCTAATCCTCTGTTTATTTTAAAGTTAACAATATGGTTTACACCTAAACTATTGGCAATTTCCACAGTTTTATCTGTACTGCCATCATTTATAATCAATGTTTCAATAATATCAATTCCATCAATTTTTTTAGGTAAATCTATGTAAGTCAGATGTAAAGTATCTTCCTCGTTGTAACATGGTATTTGTATAATTAATTTCATTAATCGGCTTTTAATAATTTTAAATTTATCAATTCACAATCTTTTTTATTTTCAAAATAAGTTCTCAATCCAATATTATTACATGAATACCATCTATATTGTGTGCTGATTCTTACAATATATTTTTCAATTTCCTGTTCTCCAAGTATATCAAAAATAAAAGTACCATTTATTTTATTTTTTTGTTTATATTGCAAAAAACCTTTATTTGGTTCAAGTTTTTTGTTTTTTACAGTAATTAAAACATAATTACCAGTTGTTTTATCTATTTTATTTGGTAGTTTGGTTCTATATATACTATCTTTTAGTTCGAAGGTATTCCATTCTTTTACAAGAGGTTGGTTAAGATAACTTTCATCATAATTTGCCCAAACAAAAGGAATATTTTTCAAACTATAACAATCAAGTTTTTCTGGTTGTAATTTATTGGAATATTCATTATTTTCAATATTAAAATCATTTCTTTTCCAAATTGAATTAGGTTCTATAAATGTGTAAGGTTTGTAGTTTTGATATATGTATTCAGCAAATTTATAATATCTTACGGCGTTAAACAAACCGTCTGTTTTGTCCCAAAAAGTATAAGGATATTGATTAAAAAGCACAAAAGGAATATCATAATTTTGCATATATTTTAAATTTTCAACTTGCAAATTATCATTTGTTATAGCCAAAAAATGAATAAAAAATACTGGCACATCTCTTTGAGTATAATAATACATTGTGGGTTGATTTGAAAAATCAAAAAAAGTAGAATTTTCGGGCAAATAACTGTCAAAAAATGATTTAACTCCTGCTACTCGCTCATTATATTCAATAGTATCAATTATTTCTCTATCAATTTTTCTATTTGAAAAAATAAAAGTAGCATCATTTTCCATTTTGTCTTTTAAAGATACTAACATATTTGAATTTTCTTTTACTTCCTTAAATTTAAAACTTATTATCAAAAAAGAAAGTAACATTACAAATAAAGAATGCTTTAATAATTTGGATTTTAAACCAAACAAATAAACCGAAAGACTTATAATAAGATAAGAAAACGATGTTAAAACTCTATCACTACTTTCTATAAAACTATGACGAGTTAAACCTCTCTGAAAATTAGAGAAATAAAAAATAATTAGACTCAACAATGCAATTGTAAGGAATGGCTTTTCTGTAATTAATTTTTTATTTTTATAAATTATTATTATAAGAATTAAAGCTATAATAAACGGAAATACAACATGATGAATTGTGAAAATTCTATCATGATTATGAGTTAATATGTGATGCCCACGTGCTTGTGGACTTGAGGAATAAAATTCTAAAATTAATGAAATATTATGAAAAACATCAATATCTTTTATCAAACCAATTGCTACAATTGTAAGAAAAACTGGAACAAAAATTATTAGAAAAGCAAAAATGAGGTGCTTAAAATTTATGTTTTTATACTTTGAAATACAAACATATATCAAACCAGACATCAAAATAATAAGACTTGAAAAACCACTATCAGGTCGCCAAGAAATTTCTATTAACAGAACAAGAAAAAAAAGTAAATAATTAATAAAAGTTTGTTTTTGATAAGTATGATAAATAATAAGTGGTGCCAATAATACTACTGCTCCTGTTGCTTGCCAAAAAATAATATTTATAAAGGGAAAAAATAAGCTAAGAAATAAAGATAAATATTTTGTTGTTATCTTTGATAAAAAATGATAAAAAATAATGGCACTTATTGATGTATATATAAATTGATAAGCCATAAATCCAAAATTGGTTTGATAGCCATTTAATAGGGTGTAAATGTGGTTAAATAACAAATCGTTCATTAAATGGGTTGGTAAAAACTCCAAAACAGGGACTTTGCCAAAATGAAACAAATTCATAACACTATTTGACCTATTTGCCATTTCAAACATATCTAAAGTATGTTCTGCAAAAGGTGTGTAAAACACATAGAATGAAAAAGATACTATTATTGTTGGAAAATAATATTTTAAAATAATATTTTTATTTTTTTTAAATATTATTTTATTTTTTTTAATTTTATAAAAAGTATAAAAACTATATAAAATAATTATTATCAAGCCAATGAAAAATAAATATTTAGGGTGTAAAAATCTAATATTTCGTTGGTTTAGTATTAAAAAAAATTCTTGAGAACAGAAAAGTAGAAGAGGAATAAATGTTATAGGACGTAGTATATATAATGTTTTTATATAATTGATTTTAAAGTTTTTAAACGAAAAAATTAAAACAAATATTGTTGTAATAATAAAATAGAAAAGTAAATAAGAATGAGTAACAAAACTCCCAAGAAATGCAAACAATAATATAGTTACACTTGTTCCACAAATTGCGGTCCATATATAAAAATTGTAATCAACATTATGGAACGACTTGCGAAAAATTAACTTTATTAAAATTGTGAAAATTAAAATTAAAATTGAGACATAAACTATAAGGAGTGAAAAAAATACATTTTGATAAAATGTATAATAAATAAGAATAAAGATTCCTGCAATGGATAAATAATTTACAGCAAGCAATTCTCTTCTTATTTTTTTAAATAAATTGTATAATATATTTGCGAAAAAGTGAAATATTATATAGCTGAATATACTACTATACAATGCTTTATAAAAATTGCTTAAACGGGCAGCAACATCAATTTTATTAAGTGTTGCTATTCCAAGCACACGTTTTTTAAATCCAAACAGTTCAAAAGAATAGTTATCAAACCAAATTAAAATAAAAACACTTAATGCTGCAAATATTGCAATAAATATAGTTTTGATATTTGGTTTTAAATGAGCTGGTTTTGTAATAAAATTAATTACTTTTTTTAGCATTTGTAATTCGTATAAAATTTGAGTATTGAAATTTAAAAAAAAACAAATTTACAACATTTTTTTTTAAAATAAAATTATATGTTAATTTTGCTAATTATTTAATAAAAGTTTAAAACTATTTGATATGAAAAAAACTATTTATTTATTTTTGGTATTAGTAATTAGCATTGGTAGTGCTGTAGGTCAAAAAGGGCAAGATAAGGCTAAATTTAAAGAATATAAAGCTGGTTATTATCAGAACTTTATACTTAAAGACGTAAGACAAGTAGAAAGCAATATATCGCCTGAAAAAGTAGAGAAGTTTTTTGAGATGGACCATTCAGGTTTAAAACTTCCTAATAAAGTAAAGCTTTACAAACAAGAATGGCATAATCCTGTTATTTCGCAAGGTAATGCTGGAACATGTTGGGCGTATTCTACAATTTCGTTCTTAGAATCAGAAGTTTATAGAATCTACAAAAAAAAGGTTAAGTTGTCTGAACCATTTACTGCCTACTGGGAGTATGTTGAAAAAGCAAGAGGATTTGTAAACAGTAGAGGAACATCTCATTTTTCGCAAGGCTCTGAAGGTAATGCTGTTACAAAATCGTGGGAGTTGTACGGAATAGTTCCTGCTGAGGCATATTTTGGTTTGTGCGATGGTAGAGAGTTTCATTCGCATGCAAAAATGTATAACGAAATGCACAATTATTTAAAATCGGTAAAAGAAAGAAATGCTTGGAACGAGGAACAAGTAATTGAGACTATTAAAAGCATTATGAATCATCATATTGGTGAACCACCAACAGAATTTAACGTTGATGGAAAATCGTACACACCAAAAACATATCTTTCGGAATACTTAAAAATTACCCCTTCCGATTATGTTGAAATTTTATCTTATAAACAAGAAGATTACTGGAAACAGGTAGAATACTTAGTTCCAGATAATTGGTGGCATAGCGAAGATTATTATAATGTGCCTTTAGATGTTTTTATGGAGATTGTAAAAAGCTCAATAACTAATGGTTATACCATGAGTATAGGCGGAGATGTGTCTGAGGCTGGTTTTAGCAGAGAAACTAATTGTGCTATTATACCTACTTTTGACTTGCCATCGGAATATATTGATGAAAACTCTCGCCAATTTCGATTTTCTAATAAAACAACTACCGACGACCATGGTATGCACTTAGTTGGCTACTACGAAAAAGATGGCGAAACTTGGTATTTGATAAAAGACTCAAGCTCAGGCTCACGCAACAATTCGCCAGACGCTCCAGAATTTGGTTATTATTTCTTCCACGAAGATTATATTAAACTAAAAATGATGGGGTTTACTATTCATAAAGATGCAGTAAAAGATGTATTAAAAAAATTCAAATAAAATGCAACAAAAAATAATTATTTTAGATTTTGGTTCTCAATACACACAATTAATTGCACGTAAAGTGCGAGAACTAAGCGTATATTGCGAAATTCATCCATACAATAAAGTACCCAAAATTGATAGTTCTGTAAATGGTGTTATCCTTTCTGGAAGTCCTTTTTCGGTAAGAGAAGAAAATGCTCCGCAAATTGATTTAACTGGAATAAAAAACACAATACCATTACTTGGTGTTTGTTATGGAGCTCAGTATCTTGCACAAAATTTTGGCGGAGAAGTATTACCGTCTAATAAAAGAGAATATGGAAGAGCGAATTTGCAACAGGTTGACAGCCAAAATGAATTAATGAAAAATATTTCTGAAAATTCGCAGGTTTGGATGTCGCACGCAGACACAATAGCAAATGTACCTGATAGTTACAAAATTATTGCAAGCACAGAAGATGTTGTAGTAGGGGCTTTTAAAATTACGGGCGAACCAACTTATGGAATACAATTTCATCCAGAGGTGTATCATACAACTCAAGGACAAGAAATTCTTAAAAATTTTGTTGTAGATATTTGTGGATGTTCGCAAGATTGGACTCCTGCATCGTTTGTAGATACAACAATTTTGGAGTTAAAAACAAAACTTGGTGATGATAAAGTTATTCTTGGGCTTTCAGGTGGAGTAGATTCGACAGTTGCTGCAATATTGTTACACAAAGCAATAGGTGATAAATTGACCTGTATTTTTGTTGACAATGGACTACTAAGGTTAAATGAATTTGAAACAGTTCTTGAAACATATAAAGAGCTTGGTTTGAATGTAATAGGTGTAAATGCAAAACAAAAATTTTTGTCAGCACTTGAAAGAGTTTCCGACCCAGAACGTAAACGTAAAATAATAGGTAACAAATTTATTGATATTTTTGACGAAGAAGCAAATAAAATTAAAAATGTTAATTGGCTTGCTCAGGGAACAATTTACCCCGATGTTATTGAATCTATTTCGGTTAAAGGACCTTCGGCAACTATAAAATCGCATCATAATGTTGGTGGTTTACCCGATTATATGAAGCTCAAAATTGTTGAACCGCTAAGGTTGCTTTTCAAAGACGAAGTTAGAAGAGTAGGTAAAGCTTTAGATATAAGTGAGAAGTTTTTAGGTCGCCATCCGTTTCCTGGTCCTGGGCTTGCTATTAGAATACTTGGAGATATTACTCAACAAAAAGTTGATATTTTGCAACAAGTTGATAATATTTTCGTAAACCAATTGAAAGCAGATAACTTATACGATGATGTTTGGCAAGCTTTAACTGTTTTATTACCAGTAAAATCAGTGGGTGTAATGGGTGATGAAAGAACATACGAAAACGTGGTTGCTCTGCGTGCAGTTGGCTCTACCGATGGCATGACCGCAGATTGGTCTCGCCTGCCTTATGATTTTTTAGCAAAAGTTTCAAACAAAATTATAAATCAAGTAAAAGGTGTTAACAGAGTAGTTTACGATATCAGCTCTAAACCTCCTGCGACTATTGAATGGGAGTAAAATTAGTTGTTAGTTTTACCTTAAATTGCAATTTTTATCTGCCACGCCATAGAGGACATGGCAACTGATAAGGCGAAATTTAATATGCCTTAGCTATACTTACAACTCAAACTTTTAAAACACAAAAACATGAAAAAAACTCTAATATTATTTATTTGTCTTCTTTTATTAAAACTATCTTTTGCTACTCACATTCTTATTCCTATGGGGGCAACACAAATAGACCATTTAAAAGCCTATGGTATAACATATTGGGTTGTTCAAAATGGTATTGAAGCAAGCTGGTTGTTAAATTATAGAGGCGGAAGTTTTATTACTGGATACAGTAAAGATATTGAAAAAAAATGTATTGTTAGAGGTGTTAGTTATGAGGTTATTGCTGATGCTAAAGCAAATTCTATTTACAATTATATAGCTCAGTCAGATGTAAATATGGATAGAATAAAATTAGAGAAAGCTCCAAAAATTGCAGTTTATGCTCCCAAAACCTATCAGCCTTGGGACGACGCAGTTATGCTTTGTCTTACTTATGCAGAAATTCCTTACGATATAATATATGACGAGGAAATTGTACGAGGCGATTTATCTAAATACGATTGGTTACACCTTCATCATGAAGATTTTACTGGTCAATATGGGAAATTTTGGGGTTCGTATAGAAATGCTGGCTGGTACAAAACACAAGTTTCGGAAGCCGAGAAAGCGGCTGCTAAATTAGGTTTTACAAAAGTTTCGTTGTTGAAATTGCATATTGCCAAAACAATAAAACAATATGTTTTTTCGGGAGGCTTTTTATTTGCCATGTGTTCGGCTACCGACAGTTACGATATTGCATTGGCAGCCGAAGGTGTAGATATTTGTGCAAACATGTTTGACCACGATGCCGCAGATCCTAACGCACAAAACAAATTAGATTTCACACAAACACTTGCATTTCAAAATTTTACATTAGTAAAAAGTCCTTCTCAATACGAGTTTTCAAATATTGATGCCACCAGAACAAGACGAATAAAAAAAAATAAAGACTTTTTTACCCTTTTTGAATTTTCGGCAAAATGGGACCAAGTTCCAACTATGCTTTGTCAAAATCATACAAGCATTGTAGATGGTTTTATGGGACAAACAACTTCTTACAATAAAGAATTTATTAAACCTAATGTGCTTATACTTGGAGAATTAAAATCAGGAAACGAAGCACGTTATATTCACGGTGAATTAGGAAACGGTACATGGACTTTTTATGGAGGTCACGACCCCGCAGATTATCAGCACTTTGTGGGAGACCCAAAAACAGAATTAAAACTACACCCAAATTCTCCAGGTTACAGGTTAATACTCAACAACGTATTGTTTCCTGCCGCCAAAAAGAAAAAGAAAAAAACTTAATAGTTGTTAGTGATTAGTGGTTAGTGATTAGTTAGTTTACACCTTAAAATTCAATTATTTAGAATACAAATGCAACAATATTTAAAATTATTAAATCACGTGCTTAGCAACGGAGTAGAAAAACAAGACAGGACAGGTACTGGCACCAAAAGTGTGTTTGGTTATCAAATGCGATTTGATTTAAAAGAAGGTTTTCCATTGGTTACAACAAAAAAAACACATTTAAAATCTATTATTCATGAACTTTTATGGTTTATAAACGGTAACACAAATGTTAAATATTTACAAGAAAATGGAGTTAAAATATGGAACGAATGGGCTGATACAAATGGAGATTTAGGAAAAATATATGGGTATCAATGGCGTTCTTGGTCGGCAGCAAATAACTCAAAAATTGACCAGTTAAAAAATGTTATTGATAGTTTGAAAAACAATCCTAATTCAAGGCGACATATTGTCAGTGCTTGGAATGTTGGCGACTTAAACGAAATGGCTTTGCCACCTTGTCATATTTTATTCCAATTTTATATTGCAGACGGCAAATTGTCATGTATGCTTTACCAAAGAAGTGCCGATATTTTTCTGGGAGTACCTTTTAATATAGCATCTTACGCATTACTAACTATGATGGTGGCACAAGTGGTAGGTTTACAGGTAGGTGATTTTATTCATACTTTGGGAGACGCACACATTTACTTAAATCATTTAGAACTAGTTAAACTTCAACTTACTCGTAAACCATACAAATTACCAACTATTGAAATAAATAAACAAAAATTAGATATAGATAAATTTGATTTTAATGATTTTAAGTTATCAAATTACTCCTTTCATCCAGCTATAAAAGGAAAAATATCAATTTAAAATTTGTTTATTAAAAAAAAGGAATTAAATTTGCATTGTTAAATAAATACATTGAAATACAATTATAATTCTGAAAATATTGTATATATTAAATAAATCATATTAAAAACAAAACTTACTCAAAACGAGTAAGTTTTGTTGTGGTAATCTCTATTAACTTATAAATTAAGGAATTGAAAAATAGCTATTTCGGAAACGGATAGCTTAATTTGTATATTTTAGTATTTCAATTGTATTTTTTGCTGTTTTAAATGTAGCAATTTCAGTTCAACCTTTGCAATTTTCAATTCACACATATATAGTGCAACAATTTGCCTATTAAAATCGCAAAAAACTTTAACTTGCTTCATTAAAACGCTTAATTTTATTAATTAATTAATCAACAAAGAATTAAATTATGTCAGATATAGTATATGTAACAAAAGAAGGATTAGAGAAATTAAAAAACGAATTAGATCACTTTACCACAGTTGAACGCCCTTCAATTTCTCAACAAATAGCTGAAGCACGAGACAAAGGAGACCTTTCGGAAAATGCTGAATATGATGCTGCAAAAGAAGCACAAGGTATGCTTGAAATGAAAATAGCACAAATACAGCAAAAAATTACAAATGCAAGAATAATTGATGAATCACAATTAGATACAGATATTATTACCATTATGAATAAAGTAAAACTTAAAAATTTAAAAACAAATAAAATCCAAGAATTTACACTCGTTCCTGTAAATGAAACAGATGTAAGAAAAGGTAAAATTTCGGTAAAAACACCAATTGCAAAAGGTTTACTTGGAAAAAAAGTTGGAGAAACAACAAAAATAAAAATTCCTGCTGGAATGTTAGAATTTAAAATAATGGAAATAGGTTTTTAATATGGCTTCAATATTCACAAAAATAATAAAAGGAGAAATTCCTTCTTATAAAATAGCAGAAGATGAAAATTTTTATGCATTTCTTGATATTTTTCCTGTTGTAAAAGGACACACACTCGTAGTTCCCAAAAAAGAAATTGATTACATCTACGATTTAGATGATAAAACTCTTGCTGGATTAAATGTTTTTGCAAAAAAAATTGCAAAAGCAATAGATAAAAGTATTGAATGTAAAAGAGTTGGTGTACTCGTGATTGGTACAGAAGTACCACACGCCCATATCCATTTAATACCCTTTAAAAATGAAAGTGAAGTTAGTATAAACTCTCCAAAACTAAAATTTTCTCAAACAGAATTTGAAGAAATTGCTTCCTCTATTCGTGAAAAATTATAGAAAATGAATAAAAACGAAAAAATTTATATTGCCGGTCACAATGGACTGGTTGGCAGTGCTATAATGAGGAATTTAAAATCTAAATCATACACTAATTTTGTAACCACAAGTTATCCTAAATACGACTTAACTAATCAACAAGTTGTTTTGGATTTTTTTGAAAAAGAAAAACCAAAATATGTGTTTTTAGCTGCCGCCAAAGTAGGAGGAATTGTTGCCAATAATACTTATCGTGCAGATTTTATATATCAAAATTTGATGATACAGAGTAATATAATTTTTGCCTGTTACAAGTTTAATGCTAAATTGTTATTTTTGGGGAGTTCCTGTATTTATCCAAAATATTGCGAACAACCAATGCAAGAATCGCACCTTTTAACAAGCGACCTCGAATACACTAACGAACCTTATGCAATAGCAAAAATTGCAGGAATAAAAACGATGGAAAGTTTTAATTTGCAATATGGTACAAATTTTATTTCTGTTATGCCAACAAATTTATTTGGCGAAAATGATAATTTTGATTTAGAAAAATCACATGTTTTACCTGCCATAATGCGAAAAATGCACTTAGCAAAATGCTTGAAGAACAACAATATAGACGCAATTAAATTAGATTTAAAAAAGAACAATATTGAAAATATAAATGAAAATTCAGAACTATATGAAATATTGAATATTTTAGAAAAATATGGAATTAAAAAGAATAAAAAACAACAAATAGAAATTGAACTTTGGGGTAGTGGTTCACCTCGCAGAGAATTTCTTTTTTCAAACGACCTTGCAGATGCTTGTGTTTATTTAATGGAAAACTTAAACTTTATTGATATTCTGAAAAATCAATTTGGTATAGACAAACCAAATTTTCCAATAACTTCACCACAAATAAAAAACACTCATATTAATATTGGAGTAGGAAAAGATATAAGCATAAAAGAACTTGCCGAATTAATTAAAAATATTGTTGGTTACCAAGGAGAAATTTATTGGAATACCAACAAACCTGATGGCACACCTCAAAAACTCCTTGATGTTAGCAAATTACACAGTTACGGTTGGAAAGCAAAAACAGAATTAAAAAACGGCATTGAATTAGTTTATAATAAATATAAAAATTTATAGATACAAATATTAAGTAGGTAATCGTATATAAACGATACTTTTATATAGGCTATTTTTGTATTAGGCAAGGCGTAAAATATTTGCATATTGCTTTATGGTAATCTTTTACAACGAAGCATAATGCTAAAATTCACCTTAAAAAGTGACGTTTATATATGATTAACTACTTAAAGGAATGTTTTGCAAATGAAAATTTTTGGCGTTTTTCACAAGTATCAAGCTCAAGGCTTTTTTGAAATTTAAAAAGCCTAATTAAATATAGAAGTCTTATTATCTGTTGCTTAATTCATTTCTTTGAATACAGCCTTGAGTAATTAGTACTTGGAGAAACCTTTTTAATAATACTTTTATCATCGCAGCTTTTCAACATTTGACTTACTGATAATTCCAAAAGTGGATGTATATAGTCTGGGACTAACTCATTTAGTGGCTTTAGTACAAATTTTCGTTTATGTGCCAAACGATGCGGAATACTAAGATTTTTGTCCCAATAAAATTGATTTCCATAAAAAATAATATCAATATCAATTACTCTTGACTCGTACTCCTTTTGAGTCTTAGGAGTTCTCCCTACTTTTTTCTCTATTCGTTTAATCGCTAACAATAATTCTCTTGGAGCTAAATAAGTTTCCAATATTACAATTGAATTGAAAAAATCATTTTCAGTATCAAATCCCCAAGGAGTTGTTTCATATATAGTTGAAACAGTTTTTATATTGCCAGCTGTTTTCTGTAAATAATTTATGGTGTTCGAAATATTTTTCTCTCTATTTCCAAGATTAGTACCAAGACTTAAATATGTTTCTACTATTGCATTATTATTCATGATTATTTTTTATATAATTTTCCTTTTTATTATTACTAATGAAATAAACGTGCCAAATATATTTGATAACAAAAATTTATTGACAATAGTGTGTAACTCTAAGCTACAGTTTGAAGAAACGTAGAATTGACTATATAAATCAACATACTTATAATTAAGATATTAGTATAATATTGTCTTTCTATAAGATTGATATTAGAGTTACTTTTTAATATAAAAATTATAAATTTAAAGTACTTTTCTTTTCTAATAATGTTTCTAAATAATGATATTTAATACCATAAAAAGATTTTATTGAATCAATTTTTTCTAATATTTCATTATTATTCTTTGTTTGTGAATTTTTAGATGCTGTAATCATCACATTCTTTGCAGTATGTTCGTTTGAAATAAATTCAAAAACTTTTGTTTTATATCCATACATCTCTAATATTAAAGCTCTTATTCCATCTGTAAGAAGTTCAGCCTGTCGTTCTTCTAAAATACCATGTTTTAAAATAGAATTCATTTGATTAGGTACATTCATTTGTTTGCGTATTTGTTTTTGACAACAAGGAGCTACAACAATTAATTCAGAATTTGCCATAATCCCTTTATAGATAGCATCATCAGTAGCAGTGTCACAAGCATGAAGTGCTATTAATATATCAATTTTTTCAAACTCTGAATTTTCAATAGTTCCAGATTTAAAATTTAATTTTTCAAAACCAGATTTTTCAACTATTTTATTGCATTTATCTACTAATTCCTGTCTATATTCTACACCAGTTACTCTAATTTCGTGTTCCAAATTATTGGTTAAGTAGTCATAAAGTGCAAATGTTAAATAGCCTTTTCCTGACCCCATATCTACAATTTGTAAATCTGTTTTATCTTTTATATCATTAAACAAAGCTTCAAAAGTTTCTAAATATTTATTAATCTGACGTAATTTATCTTCTTTATTTTTCTTTACATTTCCATTTTTAGCAGTAATTCCAAGTTCTTGTAAATAGATATTATTTTTTGTTGAAATTTTTTGTGTTTTTTTTCTATCATGATTAAGTTTTGGAATTTTTTTAATTTTTGATTCAGTAAATTGTAATTTTTCTTTTCCTTTTTTATTTATTATTAGTTGAATTGTTTCGTTTGTAGCAAATAAATCTGCATTCAAAAAATCAACATCTAATAAATTTTTTACAATATTAATTCCCTCGTCAATATTAAAATTTTTTGTAACATCTTTTGTTTTATGATTATAAACAAACGATAATTGCAAACCTTTTTTAATTTTTACTAATTTAATTATAATTTTTTTTAAATCAGATTTCTTATCTCTTTTATTGCTAATAATCAGCTTTATAAGTTCATTACTGTTGATAATAATTTCTAATTTTTCAAAAAATATTTTTTTATAATTTTTCATCTACCTTTGAGTTATTAAATAAGTCGCAAAATTATTTATTTGTATTAATTTTCAAAATAAAAAATGGGTTTATTTTTTTCTAATTAAAAAAGATATTATATTTGTGTTTACTCATTTTTAAAATAACTATTTTATGAAAAAACAAATTTTAAGTATTTTATTGATTAGCAGCATATTTATTTTTGCTTGTAATTCTACCAAAAACGGAAATAAAGGTTCAAATAATGATAAAAATAATTCAAAAACTGAAAATTTTGAGGATTTTTGGACTAAATTTAAAAAAGCAGCTATATCAAATGATATTGAAACATTAGTTTCACTTTCTCAATTTAACCCAGAGGCAGGATTTACAGAAGATGAAATAAGAGGGAGTTGGGAGTATTGGGCTGATGTAGACACTAAAAAACTTATTGAAGCACAGAATGTTAAAGATTTTAAAATAACAAAAGATGATGCGGGAAATAAAACAACAGAATTTGAAGCGTATTTTAAAAGTGAAGAATTAACCGAAGATGGAGACCCAATGTATGAATCTGCAACAATTTTTTATTTTATATTGATAGATGGAAAGTGGAAACTTACTTATGTATTTTTAGCAGGATAATTTAGTGTGCAAAATTTAGAATGGACAGTTTAAGGTAGCTAAGTGAAAAAGAAAAAATAATTAACTCCAAGCTACTTGTTTATTTGCCCTTTTAAAAAATTTAAGAAGTCATTAAATAGCTCGTTATTTGCAGATTATTAAATTATTAAAAGAACAAAAAAAAGGCGTATTCTGGAGTTACTTATTATTTCATTTTCACTAACTGTCCATTAATCATACTATTTCATAATAAAAAATACTATTGTTTTAGCATTTTCTTTTTTACCACAATGGTAATTTATTCCTTCGTCTTTAAAACACTTATCTTCTTTGTGAACATAAAAACCACTACAAAGTGGCATGTCTCTATCCCAACTTCCTGAGCGTACAGAACCAGAGTTTAATCCTCCCCAAACATAAGTTTCAATGAAAAAAAACACACTATTTCCTGCATCTACTGCTTTTATTGCCTCATCAATATTTTCTGTTTCTTTATACGAAAAATCACGAAGTACGTCTTTTATTGAGTTTATGTCATGAGGTTCAATCATTATTTTATCAACATCAATACCTGAATGTTTTTTTATATAAAGCTCAAAAATTGCAGGATTCCAGCTGTCATCTTTATCTAAATACAACTCAAATGGATCTTGAGCAAAAATTGTTAAACTGCTAATTATTAACAATATAATACTAAATAGAATTTTTGTTTTCATAATTAATTGATTTTAAGAAATTGTTTTAATATGCCTTATTTGTCTGAAATTGGAAGTGAAAAAAAGAAAGTACTACCAACACCTTTCTCACTTTCTACCCATATTTCACCTTTACTAAGGTTAATAAATTCGTGGCATAAAATTAATCCTAATCCTGTACCCGACTCATTATTAGTACCTTTAGTCGAATGATGAACATCTATTCTAAATAATTTATTAATATTTTCGTTAGAAATACCTACTCCGTTGTCTTGTACTGATATTATAACTCTATCAATTTTTTTTATTGCATCAATAACAATGTTTCCATTTATTTTAGTGAATTTTATAGCATTTGAAAGTAAGTTTATTAGGGTAGTATTAACAACATTTACATCTGCAAAAACTTTTAAATCGGTAGGGATTTTTGATACAATATTAATTTTTTTTGATTTTGCATTAGCTTGAAGTAATTCAATAACTTTGTTACAGACTTGTACAAAATTAAAATAGAATGGATTTATATCTTTTTTACCAGATTGCGAACGAGACCATTCTAATAAATTTTCCAGCAAATTGTAACCATTTTTAGCCGATTTATTTAGTAAGGCAATATATTCCTTTAGTTCCGAAAAAGAATATTCATTGTAGTTTTCTAATATTAAATCGGTTAATCCTAAAAGTTGATTAAATGGATTTCGTAAATCATGTGCAATTATTGAGAAGAATTTATCTTTAGTCGCATTTAGATGAAATAATTGTTTTTCACTATTTTGCAATTCATTTAAAGCTTTTTTTCGCTCAGTAATATCTCTAAAAATTATTTGGTAAGCATTTTCTTCTTCATAAATTATTGGTACTACAATGGTCTCAACATCTTTCAGTTCTATATTAAATGTAACAAATTTCATTTCAGTAAGTTTACCAATATCTTTTTTGAGAACATCTACTAAACGTTCTAAAGCTACATCTTTGTTTTCTCTATGAACAAGGCTTAGAACAGAAATTCCTATCACTTCATCTAAATTTTTAGCTCCCAAAAATTCAATTGCCGCCTTATTAACTTTTTGGATTATTCCATTTTTATGAATAGCAATAGGAGCAGGTGTAGTTTCAAAAAGTGTTCTATACTTCTCTTCGCTTAGAGTTAGTGCCTTTTCGGCTTCCGTTCTTTTAGTTATATCTCTAATAGCTGTAACTCGTACTTTTTCACCCATATAGATTAACATTGCCCCTCTAATTTCAATTTTTATTCTTGTACCGTCTTTTTTTATTCCTATTGATTTATAATGCTCTTCGTAACCTGTAAGCATTCTATTTTTAGCCTCTTCTCTTTTTTCTGGAGCAATAATTTTTGAAGCAAATTTATCATTTAGTTCACCTGTTTTATAACCAAAAATATTAAAAACAGTTTTATTGGTTTCAATAATAAAGCCCTCTTTTATAATAAATATTGCTTCAAAACTTGCGTCTGATAGAGCTTTAAATCGTTGTTCGCTGTAAGATTTTTCGTGAATTGGAATTTTATTATGAAGTGTTTTTTTCAAGATAAGTAATCTTGCCTTTTTTGTCTCCGACCAATCCACTTCATTATTTGTTAAAACAGACCATTTTTTTTCTTGTGAAAAGTAATTATCACAATTAAATTTCAGATTAATTGAATTTTTATTTCTAATATAACAATTTTTGCAGAAACTTGTATCATTCAAAAACAAGAATTTCCAACATTTTTTTCCAATAATATCGTTATCAAATTCAATAAGCTTTGTACTGGCATCTAATACTACACCTGATTCTAAATCAGCAACAAATGCGATGATGTCAATTTTATTGAAAATTGTTTTTATTAAATCCTTTGCGTGCATACTAATTATTTATAATTAGAAATTATTGAATAAGGCATATTAAAATAAAATAATTGACAAATTTTAACGAAATAATTTTTGTTTTTAACAATTCAATAAATATAATAATATCAGGATATTTGCTTGTTTATTGAAGAAGATAAAAGCAAAAGAACAAGTTTAAATAGTTAATTATTTGTTTTAATATGTTTCTGACTTGTAAATTCCTTTATTGTTGATTTGCGTAAGGCATATTAAAATAAATTCGGGCGTTTTTCATAAGTGTAAAGTACAAGGCATTTTTATTTTTAAAATGCCGCAGT